>CAZWDN010000109.1:0-14245 GCA_964633125.1 uncultured Pirellula sp.
CGGAGGACATGGGATTCGAACCCACAACCCATTGCTGGGCATCTGATTTCGAGTCAGACCGCTGGCCAATTCGCTTATCCTCCGTAGTCGACTCTCCACCGCGGGCGGCGTCGACCAAGCGAGACACAATACTACTAAGGTCGGTTCGGCGCGGCAAGAACCGTTGTTCCCTCGCAGGCCCCGCCAAAGTCGGCGAACTTTCGCACATTCCGTCGGGCGACGCGTCGGGACATTCCCATTTTACCGGTCGTACGGGCGCTTTCAACGCCGGCCCGGGCCGCTGGGTTTGCCCCGGAAAGCGTTGCGAACTAGGTTTCTGGAAACCTTCATTCGCCGCCCCGTATTGAGCCGAAACTCCATGCCGAATTCCAGCGATCACGACCCCCGCCGCACCGATTCCCGCACCCCTTCGTCGCCTTACGACACTTTCGAATCGGTCACTTTGCGTACCGACGACACCGCGGTCGGCGGCCTGTTGGCGGTCGTCGAGTTGGAACGCGGCGACGCGAGCGCAGGGGACTCGGCGGCGGCGGAGTATCCCGGCGCGGCCGCGATCGACGTGGAATCGTTTGAAGAACACGCGGCCGAAGTCTGCATCAGCCTGCAGCTCTTTGCGCCCCCCGACGCGGCCGACGAGATCGACGACTCATCCGGCGACGCGCAACCATCGCCGGTCGACGTCGCGCAGCCGCAAGTGCGCGACGTCATGACCCCGGCTCCCACATGCATCGACTCGCAAGCGACGATCTTGCAGATCGTGCGGCTCGTGCATGCGAAAAAATTCCGCCACCTGCTCATCACCAACGAACGCCATGAATTGGTCGGCGTCGTCAGCGATCGCGACATCGTCCGCTGCTTCGGCCCCGGCGAGTTTCCGGACGATTCGGTGCTCGAGAAAATGCGCGCCGCCGACATCATGAGCACCGACGTTATCTCCGTCGGCCCGAACAGTTCCGTGGCCGCCTGCATCGACGAGATGCTCGACCACGGCATCAATTGCCTGCCGGTGGTCGTCGGCCGTCGCCCGGTCGGCATTCTGACGACGGCCGACCTCTTGCACCTGTTGCGCGAAAAGCTCACGAGCTAGCGCTCGCTTTCTCACGCACGCCGCGGCGCTTGCAATTCGCTCTCTCGGCGTTTCCAATATCGGGCCGACGTCGGAGCTCGAACGACCGTGCCGTAGGCGCTCGGTCGCCGGCGAACCGTTCTCCTCGCGCTCCCGACGGCCGCCGACCCGTGGAGCCTGTCGTCATGTCGTCCGGATTCGATGCCGTCGACCCGTTGCGCGAAGCGCTGCGTCACTCGCCGGAAAACATTCCGCTGCGCAAGCATTTAGCGGGCACGTTGCTGGCCGCGGGGCGTTTTGAAGAAGCCGAGCTCGTTTACAAGGAAGGGCTGCAACGCCACCCGACCGACGCCGCGCTCAAGCTCGGGCTGGCCGACGCCTTCTATCGCCAAGAGAAAGATTCGCCGGCGCTGGTGGTGATCGAAGACCTGTTGAAGGCCGCGCACCCGCCGGCGGCCGCGTACATCTTGCATGCCCGGCTCTTGCTGCGCGGCGGCGAGGCGCAACGGGCCGTCCATCAATATCGCGAGGCGCTCAAAGAAGACCCGACGGCGGAAGATCTCGGTCTGGCCGCGCAGCTCGGCATCAATGCTTCCGGCGTCGAAGAAGTGAGCGAAGGTCGCGTGCGCCAAGGGTGGGACAACGAAGGCGCGGCGTTCTCCGAGTTCTCCGTCGAGCGCCCGACCGTGAAGTTTGCCGACGTCGGCGGCATGGAGAAGCTCAAGGAAGAAATTCGGCTGAAGATCATTCTACCGCTCGAGCATCCGGAGCTGTTCAAAGCGTACGGCAAAGCGATCGGCGGCGGCATCCTGATGTACGGCCCCCCCGGCTGCGGCAAGACGCACTTGGCTCGCGCCACGGCCGGCGAGGTGAACGCGGGCTTTCTGAGCATCGGCATCAACGACGTGCTCGATATGTGGATCGGCCAGAGCGAACACAAGCTGCATGAGCTGTTCGAACAGGCCCGCCGCAATCGGCCCTGCGTGCTGTTCTTCGACGAAGTCGACGCGCTCGGAGCGAGTCGCACCGATATGCGTTCGTCGGCCGGCCGGCACTTGATCAACCAGTTCCTCGCCGAACTCGACGGCGTGCAGACCTCGAACGAGGGCATCTTGATCCTCGCCGCGACGAACGCCCCGTGGCATCTCGACTCCGCCTTCCGCCGGCCTGGCCGCTTCGATCGCATCCTCTTCGTGCCGCCCCCCGACCTCACGGCCCGGGCCGAAGTGCTGCGCATCCTCTGCAAAGGGAAGCCGGTCGAAGCGATCGACTTCGACGGCCTCGCGAAGAAAACCGACGGCCTCTCGGGCGCCGATCTCAAAGCGGTGCTCGACGTCGCCGTCGAGGCCAAACTGCGCGAAGCCCTCAAGACCGGCACGATCAAGCCCCTCACGACGAAAGACCTCCTCGCGGCGGCCGGCAACGTGCGCCAATCCACCAAAGAGTGGTTCTCCACGGCCCGCAACTACGCCCTCTACTCGAACGAGGGCGGTTTGTACGACGATATCTTGAGCTATTTGAAGATCCGATGAGCGAACATTACTTTCGCGGAAGACAGTTGATGCAACTAGGCCGGCATTCGGCTGCGGCTGACGAATTTCGCAGAGAGCTCGTGGCCGACCCGGAATGCGCTGATTCACATGGTTTGTTGGCGATGTGCCTTTTGGAGGAAGGCAAATACCCGGAAGCCACGTCTGCGGCGGAAGCGGCCGTACGGTACGCTCCGGATGACGATTTCGGCCACTTCGCGTTAGCGCGAGCTTGGCGGTGCCGCAAGCATTATGACAAGGCTTTGGTCTCCTTGGCAGAAGCGCTACGAATCAACCCCGATGATGCGGCGAACCACGGACTAAAGGCCGCCGTGCTATTCGATCAATTGCAATGGAAGGCCGCTCTCGATGCCGCCGAGACGGGATTGAGATGTGATGCCGAAGATTCTGGTTGCAATAACATTCGCGCCATGGCTCTTGTCAAACTCGGACGCGGCGCCGACGCTGCCGCCACGATCGACGCCGTATTGGCCCGCGATCCCGAGAACTCGTTTAGCCACGCGAATATGGGTTGGACGAAATTGGATGGCGGGGAAGTTCGCGACGCAATGCACCATTTTCGTGAAGCCCTGCGATTGGACCCGAGCAGCGAATATGCGCGGCAAGGAATCGTCGAAGCATTAAAAGCGCGGAACCCGGCATACCGCCTTGTGCTGCGGATGGGGCTTTCGCTGGTGAAGCTACCGAAATCGGTTCAATGGTCGATTTTTGTCGGCGGATTCGTCGGCTATCGTTTGCTGCGTGGTTTTGCGGCGGCGAATCCGACCTTCTCGCCGGCCATTGGCCTGCTGCTGTCGGCATACATGGTTTTCTGCTGGTGTGCATGGTTTGCGGTGCCGGTGTTCAATCTATTGCTCCGTTTCGACCGGGATGGTCGGCACGCTCTCAACGACGAACAGATTCGCGAATCCAACTGGCTTGTCAGCTTGTTGAGTTGCTACCTCGTTTTGCAAGGCTGTTCTTATCTCGATGGGTTCGGTTGGCTACGGCTGCCCGCGCTGTTTGTGATCGCCCTATCCGTCCCGATCAGTTTCATGTTCGACTGCTCTCCGGGTTGGCCGCGAAAGTGCATGGTCGCCTGCGTATGGATGACGTGCATCCTCGCAGTCGTTTTCCTCGCCTCGCCGTTTCTCGGCCTCGGCGCCTACATCGTCTTGCTCTTGCGCGCAAACATCGCGATGGTAGTGGTGTCCGCCGTGGCGGGTATGTATTTAAGCGGGGTCGAGCCCAAAACTTGAGTGTTGTCCCTCTTTTTGACCTGTTCGTCCGTCAGCGCCGCTTCCGGGGCATCGCTCACATTTTACGAGCATCAATACGCAGCTATCGGCGACATGAGCGCAAGTTCC
This sequence comes from uncultured Pirellula sp., assembly GCA_964633125.1. Classification (GTDB taxonomy): domain Bacteria; phylum Planctomycetota; class Planctomycetia; order Pirellulales; family PNKZ01; genus PNKZ01. The sequence goes on from CAZWDN010000109.1 coordinate 3,963, forward strand.
TAATTAGTAGATAAAACACTCATGATCGACTCGCACCTCAACGGCCCCGCCATGCTCATGAACATAGGGCGTTACGACGAAGCCGAGCGGCGGTTGCGGCAGGTGTTGTTGGCCGAGCCGCAGAATGCCGATGCGCATATTTTGTTGGCGCACTGCCTGCTCGAAGCGCAAAAGTTCGACGAGGCGACGAGCGAGGCCGAGACCGCCGTCGGGCTGCGCCCCGATGAATCGCGGGCTCACTACGCGCTGGCCCGGGTTTGGTATTCGCGACGCTACCCGGACAAGGCCACAAAGGCGATTGAAGAAGCGATCCGACTCGACTCGTACGACGCCGACTATCATTCGTTTCGCGCCGCCCTGCTCTTTGAGCGGAGCAAATGGCAAGACGCGCTCGCGGCGGCCGAGGCCGCCCTGGCGATCGATCCCGAGCACGTAGCGGCGAACAACTTTCGGGCAATGGCCTTGGTGAAGCTCGGTCGCCGCGCCGAGGCGGGCCAAACGATCGACGCCGCTCTGGCCCGCTCGCCCGAAGACGCGTTCAGCCACGCCAACAAAGGTTGGGCCTTGCTCGAGGCTCGCCGGCCGAAGGAGGCGCTCGATCACTTTCGCGAGGCGCTCCGGCTCGATCCGAATTCCGAATACGCGCGGCTCGGCATCATCGAAGCTTTGAAGGCGCGCAATCCGATCTACGGTTTGTTTCTTCGCTATGCGCTCTGGATGGCGAAGCTGCCGCCGAAATGGCAATTCGGCGTGCTCGTCGGGGCGTACTTCGGCAACCGCTTCTTGCGCAACGTGGCCCGACAGAATCCGGCGCTGGAGCCGTACCTGATGCCGATCTTCATCGCCTACGGCGTGTTTGCGTTGTGGACTTGGCTGGCCCGGCCGGTGTTCAACTTGTTGCTGCGACTGCATCCGCTCGGCAAGCATGCGTTGTCGCAGGAGGAGAAGACGGAAACAAATTGGATCGGCGGGCTGTTGGGGACGGCGTTGCTTTGCGGCGTCGGATCGTTGGTCGGGTGGGCGTGGAGCGATCTGCTGTTCGTACTGGCGATGATGCTGGCGGGCCTGACGATGCCGACGTTTCTCTTTTTCCAAGCCTCGCCCGGCTGGCCGCGTAGAATACTACTGGGGGCGATCGCGATTTTAGTCGCGGCGACGGTCGGAGCGGTCGTGGCCGTGGTCGTCGACAGCGGCGACTTGGCCGCTTCGGTCGGGAGCGTTTACCTGTGGACGTGGATCGCGACGATTTGGGGCGGACAACTCGTGGCCTCGGCGACGCCGCGACGATAAGCGGTGCGAGGCAAGCTTAGGAGCACCGGGCGATGGCCAACTTGAAATTCGGCGGCGAGGAAGAATTCGCGGCGCCGCCGCATGAGCTGTTTCGTCGACTCACCGACCTCGACGCGCTCGCGGCGAGCATTCCCGATTTGGTGACGTCGCAACCGATTGACGAGCGGACGCTGGAAGCGGTCGTGCGCCCCGGCTTTTCGTTCTTGCGCGGCACGCTCAAGATGCGGATTACGTTCCCCGAATTGGAGCCGACGACCAAGGCGAAGATGCTCATCAACGCGCAAGGAATCGGCGTGACGATGGGAGTCGTGTCGCTGATGCAACTCACGTCGTCGGCCGTCGGCACCAAGCTCACCTGGGAAGCCGAAGTGACGGAGCTCAAGGGGCTCGTCTCCACGCTCAGCGGCGGACTCATCAAAGCCGCGGCCGAACAAGTGATTCGCCACGGCTGGAGCCAACTGCATAAGCAGTTGGAAAACAAGGGCTAAGCGGATTCTGCTTGATCGCCCGATGTGGATCTCCGCGGGCGCGCCTACACGAGGTAGCTGAGAGCGGCACCGACCATAACCACGCAGACCCCAAACGGCAGAGCCCAGCTGAACTCGATTGCGTCGCTACTCTTCGCCGTATATCCGAGTCCGATCATCATCGGAATGCCGGTAACGACCATGACTAGGCCGATCAGAAACAAAAACGCAACCGGCATTCGAATCCAATAGCATCCTAAGAACGTCCAGACGGCGGCACAGAGCCAGGCAAGCGACCAAGCGACCGTTAGAAATCGTGATGAGCGGTTCATTATGGCGCTGCGAGCTATATGTCGGGGCAAGGAAGCAATGGGATCCGCCCGCTCTGTTTACGAGAACGCCGCGTACTCTTTGCCGAGCAGCGCCGAGGCAATCTTGAGCTGCATGATCTCGTCGGTGCCTTCGTAGATGCGGCAGACGCGGACGTCTTGCAGGTGCCGGCCAACGCGATAAAGTTCGCTCCAGCCGCGGCCGCCGTAGATTTGCACGGCCCGATCGGCGGCGTCCCAAGCGGCGTTGGAGGCGAAGAATTTCGCTTCGGCCACGCGCAAATCGGCCTCGGCGAGTAGTGCTTTGTCGCCGGGCGCATCGTCGCTCGCTTGCTTCGCGCGGGCGGCGCGCTCGACCAGTGCATCGCTGCCGGCTCGATCCATTTCGATATGCGCCAGGTGCGCTTGCACGAGTTGGTGCTTGCCGATCGGCTTGCCGTGTTGGTGCCGTTCTTTGCACCAGGCGATCGCTTCGTCGAGGCAATCTTCAATGACCCCCAAGCAGCCGGCGGCGACGCTCAAGCGGCCGGAGATGAGCGTGGCCATGGCGATGCGGAAGCCTTCTCCTTCTTGGCCGAGTAGATTATCGCCGCGCACCGGATGGTCGTTCATTTGAAACATGCCGGTGTTGGCCGTGAACATGCCGAGCTTGGCCGGCATGTCTTCGCGCTCGAAGGTGTCGCCCGCCGTGTCGACGATGAACGCGCTCATTCGCTTCTCAGGCCCTTGAGCTCCTTCGGGATAGGCGAACGCGACAACGGCGTCGGCGATCGCTCCGTTGGAGATGAGGTACTTTACGCCGCTCAAGAGAAAGCGATCGCCGTCGCGACGATAGGTGCTCGTCATCTCCAGCGGGTTAGAGCCGGCTTCCGGTTCGGTGAGGCCGAAGGCGAGCGTACATTCGCCGCGCGTCGAGGCGGGGAGATACCGCTGATGCTGGTCGGGCGTGCCGAACTTGTAGATGGGGTACTGACCGATCGAGGTTTGGCCGGAGAAGAACGTGCGGACACCGGTTCCTTCGCGACCGAGCCGAGCCAGACACTTGGCGTAGGTCACGGCGTCGGCCCCGCGGCCGCCGAGCTTTTCGGGGAGCGGAATCCCGAGAATGTTGTGCTTCTTGGCAAGCGGAATCGTCTCGTCGTTGAAGCGGTGCTCGACGTAGCAAAGCTCTTCCGTCGGGCGAAGTTCGCGGCAAAAGGCGTCGACGTCCGCCAAAATCGCGGCCGGCTGGTGCATAGTCATGGGCGTGGTTCTCCTCCAGCCTATTCTACGGCCGAGGCCGCCGGCGGCCCCAGGCCAGTCTGGCGAAGTCGTTCCATACATGGACTTTGCAACGCTTGGGCGACACCAGCGCGACGCCGGCCCGTTGCCGAAACACCACACAGTTCCAGGCCCGGCTCGGCTTGGTCGAAGGTCATGCCGGCAAGAAACTTGACATGGTCTCTCACAGGTGGTTAGTCTAAAATCTAACTAGTTGGCCGCTTTAGAGTTAGCCCGCTTCAGCCCCCTGCTTGTGCCCGATCCGCGCCGCGGATAGTTCGGTGCGTTCGGCGGACGGGAAGCCGGTGAACTTGCGAGGCGGCACGCTCGGTGCGTCGTCGCTTCGTTCGGCGACGTGCGTTCGTTTCACGTCGCCGCCATTCGGCCTGCCCGTCGGCTCTCCGGAGAGGATTCGCTCAGACATGTCGGAATCGCTTCGCACTCAGTTTGGCCTGCTTCGTTTTGGCTGCGCTTTGCTTCTGGCCGGCGCGACATGGCTCGTAAGCGGAGTTCAGGCCCAGGCGCAAGAAGCGCAGATGACTGCCGGCGTGAACGTGGAAAAGGCGCCTGTAGACGTCGCGAACCTTATCGCCACTCCGAAATTGGCGAATCAGCTGCGCTCGCTCGTCGTGCCGATCATGCAACTCGGCAAAGCCGACGGCCCGCAGCAATTGTCCAACTTTGATCTGTTTACGATCTATCGCATTGCGGAGCTGACGTTTCCCCCGACCGACGCGAAAGACACGGTCGAACGCCGCCGCCAAAAGATTAAGTCGACCGAGATCTTGCGCATCACGGGCAACGCAAACATTCCCCAGGATTTGCACAAGCGAGCCAACCAGTTGATGATTCTCAACTTGGTGCCGTTGATCGGTAACGCGCAGTATTCGATGGATGCGCGCTACAACGCGATGCTCCTCTTGGGAATGCTCGATGAAGTGGAGCCTGACGCCGCCGCCGCGCGGGCTGCAGTTCCACTTGCCGACGCCGAGCCGATTCTGTTGCAGGCCGCGAAGACTTCGACTTTGCCGGAAATCCTCCGGATCGGCGCCCTAATAGGCTTGGCCCGCCATTGCGATTTGCAACTTGCCGGCGCGAATCGCCCGGCCATTGCCGCCGAGGCGCTGGCGCTCTTGTCGGCCAAAACGCCCCCGGACGGCTATTCCGTCAACGGCTTTCATTGGGCGCGTAAACAAGCGATTCAGATGGTAATCGGGCTATCGAAAACGGGTAACGAACCGGCGCAGCCGCCGTTCGTGCAGGCCTTGCAGGCGCTATTGGCCGACGAATCGCAACCGCTCTTTTTGCGACGCGATGCGGCTTTGGCGTTCGGTTATATCGATCCCGCGTCGATCGCCGCCGGAAGCGTCAAGGCGGACGATATTTGCAAGGCGATGGCCAATCTGACCTTGGCCGTCACGAAAGCAGGCACGCCGCGTTTCGATCCGACGGCGCCGGTTGATCTTTCGAAGCCCGAAGACGTTTTTCAAACGCCGAACGAAGACAACAAAGTTCGCTTCGCCGAAGGAGTCGCGTACTACCTCAACTGCATCGCGACGGGCCTCGGCGGCCGCAGTACGAACCGCGGACTGATCAAAGGAATCAACGCCGCGGATCCCGCCTTCGCCCGCGTGAACACGCTGTTGAATACGCACGTGAATCCGCTGGCGACGGCATTGAGCAAGCCGAACCCGGATTCCAATCGCTTGATTTCCGATTTGGAAGGCAAGCGCGGGCCGCTGGAGGAATGGATGCGTCAGAACCAGCTTGTGGCCGGCCCCGCCGCCGGAGCCAACATCGCTCCAGTGGGTAACGGCGCTCCGGTCGGAGCGGGCGGAGCGCTCGGCGCTCCGCGGGCGCCGTAAGTTTCAGTTCGACGAGAACCGAGTGTCGCAAGGACGCGACCGGATTTGTGTTTGGCAAAGGGAGTTGCCTGTTCATGTTCTCGCGCACGGGTAAGCCGAAGTCGTCGGTCGCCGCCGCGCCCTCCTGTGCGCTGCGCGTTCGCGCCAACCTGTCGTCGACGTTCATGTTCGGCGCGGGCTGCGTCTGTTTAACGTTGCTTGCCGGCGGCTGCGGCTGGCTGCAGCGCCCCGCCGAGTTGCTCACGGCGCCGTTTCGCGACGAAGAGAAAATCGATTTCGCCGAGATGGGAACTTTGCCGGTCGAGGCGTCGCTCCTGGCGAAAGACGATTGGGTGCAAGCCCCGCCGAACCCGCAGCGCGCGCTGGACCCGACTTTGCCGCATCTGACTCTGCCGCCGCTGGAACCGTTGCTCAGGTTGCAGGGGACGAACCGTCCGAATCTGCTGGCGTCGCTCGAACATCCCGAAGCGCCGGTGCGCGCCAACGCCGCGATCGGACTGGCCCGCTGGGGCGACGGTCGGGCGTTGGAACCGGTTGCGGCGATCGTCGCCGACGTCCAGCGCAAGCAAGTGCTGCGTGAAGCGGCCGCCGAATCGCTCGGCTACATTAACCACCCTTCCCCTGCTCCGGCGCTCGGCCGGCTCATCGACCGGTTCGGCCGCTATGAGCCGTCGCGCATGATGGATTATTCGCCGGAGCTGCACGGCCACTTGCTTCGCGCGTTGGGTAGGCATGTCGATGCCGCGACCGACACGCGCTTCCAAGAAGCTTTGCGGGCGCCGAGTCTCACGGCCCGGCAAGAAGCGCTGGCCGCCTGGGGACGCAGTTCCGTGGCGGAGCTGCCGCCGGCCGTCGTCGACTTGCGGGCCGACCCTAATCCGCAAATTCGCGCCACGGCCATCGTGATGATCTTAGCCAAGCGTCATCCGCGGGCGCTGGAGTTCGCCAAGAACTCCTTGCAAGACGCCGAGACCGAAGTCCGTACGGCGACCATCGCCGGACTCGGCCGGCACGGCGGCGCCGAGGCGCTGGCGATGCTCGACCGCGTGATGCTCAGCGAAGGCGAAGTCTTGCGCGCCGCCGTGGTGCCGGCCTATCGCGATGTCGGCGCCGTCGACAAGGTGTGGGCCGCGGCAAGCGACAAGGCCTGGCGCGTGCGCCGCGCCGTCGCCGAGCAACTTGCGTACTTCCCGGAGCAACGCACGGCGGCGCTCGCCTATCAGTTTCTTTCCGATAGTTCCAGCGAGGTGCGTAAGACGGTCCTCGCCTCGCTCGATGCTTGGCCGGCGAACTCGGCCGGACCGGTGCTCTTGGCCGCGCTCAAGGAACCGACGTACGAAACGCGCCGTCTAGCGGGCGAGCAGCTCGCGCGCCGCTGGCCGCCGGCCGCGGAGTTTACCGCCGATTTGCCGCTCGAGCGGCGCGAACAGATTGCCGACATGCTCGCGGCCCGCTGGAGCGTGGAGTTCGGCGCCTTCGATCCGGCGGTACTTGCGGCCGCCGCGGCAGGAAGGACGCCGCCGCAAGCCGCGTCGATTCCATCGGAGCAACTCGATCAGCTTCAGCAAATGCTCGCCGCCGCCGAACGAGGCGCTCCGCTCGATCTTCCGGCGCTCGAAGCGCTCGGACCCGCGGCGGTCGACGTGCTGGAGCGACTGCTCGTCGAGCGCAAGCTGGCGCTGCCCGAGGCCGTGTATCGCAAGTTTCTGCCGCGCCGCAGTTCGGAATTCGCGGCGCTCGAAATGCTGACGTCGACCGACGTCAACGATCGCCGCCGTGCCGCCGACCGGCTGGCCGAGTTGGCCAAAGAGTCGCCGCCGCGACCGCTGGTGACGGCGCGGATCGCACAACTCGGCGTCGCGGAAGACGACGGCCTCGTGTGGCGCGGCCTCACCGAAGCCGTGCGTACCGATACCACCGAGGCCTCGACGACGCTCGCCCTGGCCGGCCTCTCGCACTCGTCCCCGGAAGTGCGCCGCATGAGTTGCGAACTACTCGGTCGGAACCCGCAGCCGCAACACGTGGCCGTGCTGCTCACCGCGACCGGCGATCCGCACGTCGGCACGGCCGCCGTGGCCGTGAAGGCGCTCGCGCGGCCGGGCCTGCTTACCGATCCCGCGCCGTTGGAGTTTCTGCTCACCTCCGGCGACAACAACCTCCGCTTCGAAGCGGCGCGCTCTCTACAGATCAACGGGTTCGCCAGCGGCAGCGCGGCGTTTGAACGCTTGGCCCACGACATCGATCCGGAGATTCGCCGCCGCGCCGCCGCGGCGATGGCGGAATCCGGCGATCGCGCGTTCCAAGCCGCACTCGTCGAACTCCTGAGCGATAGCTCGCTCAGCGTCAGAAAGACGGCCGTCGATGCGTTGGTCGCGCTCGTCGGTTCCGATGTCTCGATTCGCCCCAACGAACCGACTCCGGCGCTCTCCGAACGTGTGCGGCTTTGGCAGGCCTGGCATGCGGCACAGAAAGAAAGTCGCTAGCTTTCGCGTAGCGTAACTCCTTACGAAGAGTGGTTTTGCGCGCTGCACAAGGGGGCGATCAGGGCCATTTGACGATCGCTCACTGTTCCCCTAAACTCGACGGGTTCACGGCCCTGGCCCGGCGTAGTTCTTACCTCGGGCAGCGCCGGTCTTGCCGTTCGTGCCCGGACACCCGCCGCTTGCGGGATGCATTCCGCGATGTCGCCGGTGAAGATCCGCGCCCGTGTCGCAGTCTTGATCCCCTTTTGCCTAGTCGCGCCTTGGGGCGCGCCGGCCACCTACGGAAGCCACTATGTCGATCGACGAATCCAGCCCTTCGCAAGCTCCTGAAACCATCGTGTCGCCGGAAGTTGCGGCCGCCCTGGGCATTGAGCACTTGGCCATCAACACGATCCGCACCTTGTCGATGGACGCCGTGCAAGCCGCCAACAGCGGACACCCCGGCACGCCGATGGCGCTGGCTCCCGTCGCCTACACCGTTTGGCAGAACTTCCTCCGCTTCGATCCCGCCGACCCGACCTGGCCGGCCCGCGATCGCTTTGTGCTCTCCTGCGGCCATGCTTCGATGCTGATTTACAGCATGCTGCATCTGGCGGAAGTGAAGCAGGCGGATCACTACGGCGACGTCGTCGACGAGCCGGCCGTGCCGCTGGAGCACCTCAAGAAGTTCCGCCAATTGCATAGCCGGTGCCCGGGACATCCGGAGTTCGGCGAAACCGGCGGCGTGGAAACCACGACCGGTCCGCTCGGCCAAGGCTGCGGCAACAGCGTCGGCATGGCCATCGCGCAGAAGTGGCTCGCGGCCCGCTACAACAAGCCGGGCTTCGAATTGTTCAACGCCAAGACGTACGTCCTGTGCAGCGACGGCGACTTGATGGAAGGCGTGGCGAGCGAAGCCGCTTCGATCGCCGGCCATCTGAAGCTCTCGAACCTCGTGTGGATCTACGACGACAATAAGATCACGATCGAAGGCGAAACCGATTTGGCCTTCACGGAAAACGTCGCCCTGCGTTTCAAGGGCTACGGTTGGAACGTGCTGCGCGTGGAAGACGCCAACGATTTGGAGGCGCTCCAAAAGTCGCTGAAGAAGTTCAACTCGACGAAGACCGGCCCGACGCTCGTGATCGTCCGCAGCCTCATCGGCTACGGCGCTCCGAACAAGGCCGGCTCGCACAAAGCGCACGGCGAACCGCTCGGCGCCGAAGAAATCAAGCTCACCAAGGCGTTCTACAAGTGGGAAGAGCCCGACTTCTTCGTGCCGGCAAGCGTCTACGAGCATTTCCGCGCGGGCGTCGGCGCTCGCGGCGCGAAGCTGCATAAATCATGGAAATCGAAGCTCAAGAAATACGGCAAGGAGTTCCCCGAACTCGCCGCCGAGCTTGCGAAGATGGACCAACACGAACTGCCGACGGATTGGGAGTCGGCCCTGCCGACGTTCCCCGCCGATGCCAAAGGCATGGCGAGCCGCGCGTCGAGCGGCAAGGTGCTCAACGCCGTGGCCGCGCGCATTCCGTGGCTCATCGGCGGCTCAGCCGATCTCGCGCCGTCGACTCTCACGCTCATCACGGCCGAAGGCTCGGGCGATTTCGAGCCCGATCATTACAACGGTCGCAACTTCCACTGGGGCATCCGCGAACACGGCATGGCCGCCGCGCTGAACGGCATGGCCCTCTGCGGCATTCGTCCGTACGGCGCCACGTTCTTCGTGTTCACCGACTACATGCGGCCGTCGATGCGACTTGCTTCCATCATGAAGCAACCGGTGCTCTACGTCCTGACGCACGACTCGATCGGCGTCGGCGAAGACGGCCCGACGCATCAGCCGGTCGAGCACTTGGCGGCGCTGCGGGCCATTCCGGGGCTCGTCGTCATGCGACCCGGCGACGCCAACGAAGTGGCCGAAGCGTATCGCGCCGCACTTAAGCTCAACGACAAGCCGACGGCGATGGTGCTCACTCGCCAGAATCTGCCGACGCTCGATCGCACGAAGTTCGCTCCGGCCTCGGGCGCCGCGAAGGGAGCCTACGTGCTCACGCCCGGCGACGAGAAGCCGCAAGTCATCCTGATCGCCACGGGCAGCGAACTGCAAGTCGTCGTCGCGGCCTACGAGCAGCTCACGGCCAAGGGCGTGAAGACCCGCGTCGTCAGCATGCCGTCGTGGGAACTATTCGACATGCAAGACGCCGCCTACCGTGAAAGCGTGCTGCCGAGCGACGTCCGCGCTCGCGTGGCCTGCGAAGCGGGCATCGAGATGGGCTGGCAAAAGTATCTGGGCGACAGGGGACGCTTCGTCGGCATGGCAAGCTTCGGCGCCAGCGCTCCGGCTCCGCAACTCTTTAAGGAGTTCGGCATCACGGCCGAACATGTCGTCGAAGAAGCCGAAGCCGCGATGCTGCTATAAATGCCTGTAGGGAACGCCCTCCGTGGCGTTCCGCAATTCGACTGGGATAAAGAAGCCCGGGGACGACCTCCCCGGGCTTCTTTCGTATTTCCGGCCGGCCAAAAATCGCCTGGAGATCGCTCCGCCGTTTCGCTACGTTGCGGAGTGATCTTTGGCAATTCGAAAGTTGCAGGCACACTCCGTGTGCC
>CAZWDN010000110.1:0-14221 GCA_964633125.1 uncultured Pirellula sp.
GCGGGCACATCCACGGCGAATCGGACGAATTCGGCGCGTACACGATTCGCGATCGCATGCATGTGCACGACTTGCACGCCACGATTCTGCATTTGATGGGCATCGACCACGAGCGCTTCACGTATCGCTACGGCGGCCGCGACTATCGACTGACCGACGTCTTCGGCACGGTCGTCCGCGACATCATCGCCTAATCGCCGGCGTTAGCGCGACAACAGGTTGTCTCGAATTTCGGCCGAGCCGGCCGGCGCCTCAAGAAGCTCGCCCGCACCGCCGCGGCAAATATTGCCTGCGACGAGGTTATCGCGGCTACTGCCGACGATTCGCACGGCTTGGCGCATCCGCGGTTCGGCACGGCGATCGACGATCGTATTATTCGCGACGCGGCAACGGAGACAATCTTCCAACTCGATGCCGCGGTACAGCGGATCAAGAATCTGGCAGTCGGAGACGCCCGAATCCCGGCAGCGCACGAAAGTGATCCCGGCGCCTTGCTCCGCCGAGCCTGCGCAGAGGCGTTGTGTCGCCAGGCCGCTGAGCAAGATGTTCTCACAATCTTCGAAACGGAAGCCGTCTTTCGGCGGCTCGGAGTCGAGGCCGCGCCACGACACGGCATTGGCGCCGACGACGATTCCGGCGCAGTTCGCGGCAAACACCGAAAGGTCGGCCGAATCGTAAATGGTGTTGCCCGTGATCGTGATCCGCGAGGCGTTCCGTAGCTCGACCGCCCGCCATTGGCTGCCGAGCACGTTGCCCGTGATGTTGATGAGATGTGCCGTGTCGGGCATCAGCGTCGCCGGCGAATCGGCCGGTTGCGGCCGACGTACCTCGGCGCCGACGATGCGAATATTTGCCCCGCCGATCTGCTTGGTCGCTTGAATCGTATTGCCGCTGATCGTGACTTCGCTGATCACGCCGTCTCGGGCGTCAAACCAGATTTCCGAACCGCCCGGATGTTGCGTCAGATCGGCGTCCGACGCCTTGCTTCCGCCCGCCGTCGCATTGTTGTATTCGACGTCGTTGCCGACGATCTGCAAGTTGTGCACGTCGCCGCCGACGGACTTGATCCCCGCGAGCTTGTTCCAACTGATATGACAACCATGCACGATGATTTGGTGGAGGTTGCAATGATCGAGCAATAAGCCGATTTCATGGTTGTCGTATAAATGGGAATCGGCCAAGACGAAGTCACGATTACGCTCGACGAGATGCACGGCGACGCGGCAACGCCGAATTAGGACTTGCGAAATTACGCATTTCAACGTCTTGCGGAGTTCGATCCCGACGGCCTGCGGATGCTCGCCGACGACCTCGACTCCGTTGATCGTGGGAAACCGTTCTTGGTTCCAAGTGTGCGCCTGCACGCTCGCCGGCGAAGCGGTTCCCTGATGATCGCCTTCGACGCGGAAAGCCGGCCCCGCTCCCGCCATGATGATTCGCGACGTCCCCGCTTCGCCGCGCACCGCTCCGTATCCTCGCTTCCTCAGATCGAGGATCAACGACCTTGTGATGCGGTACGTTCCCTTGTTGAGCCGCAGCACGCCGTCGCCGTCGTTCAAGGCGTGCTGCAAGGCGTCCGTATCGTCGGCGACCCCGTCGCCGATTGCGCCAAAACCAAAGACGTTTGCCATTTCGTTACGCTCCGACAATACCACGGGCTTCCCGATTCAACGGACATCGCTCAACGAACCGCCGCCGCAACCTCCGCCGCCGCCACGGTGCGCGGATGCGGCTGAACCGCGCGGGCGGGGAGCGACGTCAGTACGACGCAGATCGTGCGGGTCGCAGGGTCGGCCCAAGCCATGGTTCCCGTCGATCCCGTGTGACCGAACGTCTTTTCCGAGCAGCCGACGCTTCCCGCATCCGAACCGACGTTCAGCCCTAAGCCGCGCGGAGTCTGTCCGCCGCGGTTGTGGTTTTGAATCATCAAGCGGGCGGTTTCCGGTCGCACGACGGTTCCCCCGGCCGACAGAAACTCGTCGAGGAATCTCCCCACGTCTTCGGCCGACGCATGCGTTCCTCCCCAAGGTGCGCCCAGCCGGCGCCAGTAGGGGCTATTCCAATCCCAATCCTTGGCGGAGGGATCGCCGCCTCCGGCCTCGACGGCTGCGAACTCCGTCTGCAACGGCACCATGTCTTGGAGCTTGAAGCGACCAAGTCCTTGGGCGGAGTGCTTCATGCCGAGCGGTTGCAATACGGCCTCGTCGACGAACGTGAGAATGCTCTTCTTCGTCATGAGTTCCGCAACGTGGGTCGCCAACAGGATGCCCATGCTCGAATATTGATACTTCGAACCGGCCGCGAACTGCAGCGGCGTACGCACGGCGTGAGCGACGAACTCCGCGAGCGGCGCGTGCCGCTTCCGTAAAGCATCGTTTTCCGCCAATTGATCGGGCAGGCCTGAGACATGCGTCAACAAGTGCCGCATCGTCACGGCGTCTCGTCCGTCGCCGGCAAATTGCGGAATAAACTTTTTCAAGGGATCATCAAGCCGAAACTCTCCACGGTCGTAGAGAGTCATCAGCGCCGTGACGTTGATCGGCTTGGAGATCGACCCCAATAGGAACATCGCATTCGCATCGCGAGCTCCGCCGAAGGCGCGCGTGAAATAGAATTGCCCCTGCGACACGTGCAGCACCGCGGCGGCAACCTGGCCTTGCCGGACGGCGCGCGTTAAAACGTCGGCGGCGTCGTCCAAGCGCTTCTGTTGAACGGCGGCCCACAGCGGAGCCGCCGTCCCGGCCGCCAAGCCGCATTGCAGAAAGGTTCGTCGTTTCATGCGAAGTTCACCGTCGGAGCGTGGAAGGTCGATGCGCCCCCTCCATCCGCCGCTCGCCGGACATCGCTCGGCGATGCCTTTCGCGGGAAAGAGGAGGCAAAGGAACGTTGTTCCGATGGTCCGTCGATCTGCCGTCGGCAAATCATCGGACCTCGCTAACGTACCTGCCGATCACGGCTATCGCACGATAAATACAATCGGTCACGTCCCATCGCGATCGACTGACGTACGGCCTTCCGGCGGCATTTGATTTAATTCGGTGGACGTCGCACTCGGTATATTCCTAGCTGCGTACGTTGCTGCTCCGTCGCAGCGAGCAAGATCCCTGGGAACCGACACGTCGACCATTTGGCGTCGCAAGAGTTTATGTCCAAGTCCGTCGTGGAGCCCGTCAAGATCGGCGTCGTCGGACTTGGACGTTTTGGACGCTTACACGCGCTGACCGCGAATGAATTGGCCGAAGCGAATCTCGTGGCGCTGGTCGCTCGACGATCCGACAGCCTCGACGCCGCGGCAAGAGAACTTCCCGGAGTACCCGGCTGGACTAATCTCGACGACGCCGTGCGCGATTCATCGGCCGAGGCTTGGATCGTGGCCTGCTCGACGGCGGCGCACGTCGACGTCACGCGAAAACTGTTAGCGGCGGGAAAGACGGTGCTGCTTGAGAAGCCGATCGCCGACGATCTCGCATCGTCGTTGTCGCTCGCCCCTTGGGTTCGGCCCGACTCGGCCAACTTGATGCTGGGGCATATCGTCCTGTTTAACAGCGAGTTTCAGCAGTTGCGCGAGGAAGTCGCACGCCGCGGTCCGATCGTGTATCTCGATTCGGTACGTCATCGTCCGGCCGAGATCGTCGCCAAGTTTCCCGGTGAAAACCCGCTGTTTGCCGCCATGGTGCACGACCTGTATATGGCACAGGCGCTGACCGATCGCAAGGAGCCGACGACGTTTGATGCGCAGTATCATCGTACGCCGCAAGGCGAAGTTGATTTGGCGGTCGCCCGATTGCAATGGCCCGACGGCGCGATCGGCGCATTCACGGCTTCGTATCTCACGCCGGCGGGCATGCCGCCGCGCGGTTTCGATCGCACGGAAGTGTTTGGGGACGGCTGGTGCGCTCGTATGGAACCGAATCCGCGTCCGTTGGAACTTTGGGCCAAGCAGGCCGAGTGGCCGCTGGCCTTGGAAATCCGCGCCGGCTCGACGGGCGCGAGCGGCATGATGGCCGAGGAGCAGCGTTGCTTCTGTCGCGTCGTACGCGGCTTGCAAGCCGTGCCGATCGGCGCGACGTATGCCGACGGACTACAAATTCAACAGTGGATGGACAAGCTCGCCGCTTCCGCCGAGCGGAGTAGCGCATAGCCCGCTACTTACCGCCCTCTAAGGCCGCCGCAGGCAGCACTCCTTCCAGGCGACTGTCGGCGATGGCGATGTTTTTCGTCTCCGGTCCCCGCCGCACGCTGCGGGTCACGACGCCCGCGCGGGTTTCCGTAAACCGATTGTCGCGGAGCTGGATGTCCTCGGTTCCGCCCTGAATGTCGATAACGAAGCCGCCGTTTGCGGCGTTGTCGATAAAGGTGTTGCTCTCGATCCGATTGCGGTGCCCGGCAAAGCTTGGGCCGCGTTCGGGCCGAAAGAGTACGCCGTAATCCTTGCTGTCTCGGATCGTGTTGGCGGTGACGAGATTGTCCGTGTCGCGATGCCCGATGGAGATGCCGACGCGATTGCCTTCGATACGATTGTTTTCCGCGAGGCCGTATTTGACGCCCCAACAAAAAAAGATGCCGATGTCGCAGCCGCGCACGAGGTTGTTACGGATGACGGGACGCTGCGATCCGGAGCCGGGATGCAGCGCGAGATTCTTGTTGTTCTCGCTGACGCAGTTTTCGACGATCACGTCATGACAAATCTGCCAACTAATGCCGTCGCCTTGGTAATTGCGCGCGGTCACGCCGCGAATCTGGATGCGGTTGCAGTCTTGGAGAAAGATACAGCCCGCGTAGTTGCCGTCGAGTTCGGCGTTGTGAGCGCGATTCCCGTCGAGCGTGAGATTCTCGATGCGAACGTCGTCCACGTATTCGCCGCTGAGTAGCGGGAACAGCGCGGAGCACGTCGCGTCGTTGAGCTGCCAGAGGTTTTCGCGCAACGGCTTATCCAAGCGAAACCGGTTGCCGCTGCGGGCGGTGAGCGTCCGCTTGAGAACGGTCTTCGCGCCCGACTTGGCGTCCGTGGCGCGCAAACACACGCCGTCGCCCACGCGAAAGCCTTCGGCATCCTGCAATGTGATCTCTTGGTCGTACCAATCGCTGTCGAGACTGAGCGGCGTGGTGACGGACGGTTCCTTGATGAGCACCGTTTTGTCACCCGCGCCGATCAGATGGACGCCGGTTTGCAGATAAACCGCGTTGCGTAGCCGCCAAACGCCCGCCCCGATGCGCACGATGCCGCCCCCCAGCCGCGCCACATGATCGACGGCCGCTTGGATGGCCCGCTGATCGTCGCCGACGATATCGGCGTCACGATTGCCGACGGTAATCGTGAGCGTTTCCTCCCACATGGGTTGCACCGCTTTGTCGCCGCTGGTTTGGCGCGGATGGGTAACGGTGGGACGCTCGGCCGCAGGCAACGCGGAAGCAAGGACCAGCACGAGGATCAAAGGTCTCATCACGGAATCCGCCTGTTGTTGGATGGTATGGCCGGGCATGTTTGCAAGACGCCGACGCGTATGGACACGATTAAGGGAGGACTTGAAATCGAAGGTTCGTGGCTCGCTGCGGAGAATGGTAGACGCGCTGCGTCGCCGCCTGAAAGTCGCGCTCATCGGCCGTGTAGATATCGACAAACTTCTGAGGATTCCGATCGAATAGCGGGAACCAACTGCTCTGAATTTGAATCATCAGCCGATGCCCGGGACGAAACACGTGGCACACGTCCTGAAGCGTAAACTTCACGACCGTCGGCTCGTTTGATTCGAAGGGCTTCGGGTTCTCAAAGCTTTCCCTAAATTTGCCCCGGAAGATGTCGCCGCGAACGAGTTGTTGATAACCGCCTAGCCGGATGTTGCGCGGATTCGGATTCGGGTCGGGCAGATCGTCGGGCAAAACGTCGATGACTTTGACGACCCAATCGGCGTCGGTACCGCTCGTGGCGACGTGCAATTCCACTTCGATCGGCCCCGCCACGGCGAGATCGGTTTCGAGCACGTCGGTCTGATAGACGAGCACATCGGGACGACGCGAGGCAAATCTCTGATCGCTCGTCATATACTCCGGCGACATGATCGTTTCAATCCGCTCCATGAACGGCACCGGCCGACGAGGATCGCTGGGGTACTCATCGTAGCCGCGATCCTGCTCGGCGACCGGCGGCGGCTCCCAAGAAAGCTTCTCACCGGAGCGCAGATACAACGCGCGCGCCTGCGCGTTCTGCGGCGGCCAAGCGTCATACCGGCGCCACTGGTTCGTTCCGGTCTGAAACATCCACGCCTCGGGACGTCGGCCGTCTCCCTTGTCTTTCAAATAATGTTCGAAGAAAGGAAACTCGATCTTCTCGCGATAAAACTCGCCGGTCTTGGCGGCAAAGGAAATATCGCCGACCGTTGCGCCGTCGCCGCCGGACCATCCGCCGTGAATCCAGGGCCCCATCACGATGGTGTTTGCGCTCTCGGGGCTTTGTCGCTCGACGCTGCGATACGTCTCCAACGCTCCGAAGAGATTTTCCGCATCGAACCAGCCGCCGACGGTGAGCACCGCCGGCTTGATGTTCTTCAGATGCGGCCGCAAGTTACGAGCCTTCCAAAAGTCGTCGTAAACGCCGTGGCGCATCACCTCGTTCCAATATGCGACTTCGCCTTTGAAGTGCTTGGCATCGGCGTTCTTGAGCGGGCCCATTTCCAAAAAGAAGCGGTAGCCGTCGCGCATCGCGTGGTCGAACTTGAAGTCGATCTTCTTCGTCGGCTCGGGGCGGGGCCGACCGAAGTTCGCCATGAAATTGAAGACGTGCGTCAACTGTAAGGCGCCATGATGATGCCAATCGTCGCCGATGAACCAATCGCAGATCGGTGCTTGCGGCGACGAGGCCTTGAGGGCCGGATGGGCGTCGATCATGCCGCAGGAAGTGTAGAAGCCCGGATATGAGACGCCCCATTGCCCGACGCGACCGTTGTGGCCCGCCACGTTCTTGAGCAACCACTCGATCGTGTCGTAGGTATCGCTCGACTCATCCACGTCGCGCGGCCCGCGCTTCTCGACCAGATGCGGTCGCATGTTCTCCAGTTCGCCTTCCGACATCCAACGCCCGCGCACGTCTTGAAACACGAAAATATAGCCGCTCTTCGCCAGCAACTCCGACGGACCGAGTTTGTCGGGGTATTGATCGACTCCGTACGGTTTGCAGCTATACGGCGAACGTCGCAACAAGATCGGATATTTTTCATCGACGTTCTTGGGAAGATACACGGCGGTGAACAGCCGCACGCCGTCGCGCATCGAAACTTGATACTCGTACTTCGTATATTGTTCACGAACATCGACTTTCTGCGACACGGAAGGCGCCGACGAGGTCGTGGCCGAGGTTTGAGCGCCGGCAGATTCGAGAACCGCCAGGCAAGACCAGCAACTCACCACGACGGCCAAGTAGCGCAACGGCATGGAACTTATCTCCCTACTAGGATCGACTCAATGCTGTTCAAGACCGGAGTCGCCGATCGTGCTCCCCAAACGGACTTTTCTCCGGCCGCCCCAATGCCGATCGTCTCACGTTCTCGCAAGATCCAATCGCCGATGGTCATTTTTACGAAGTGATCGTGACGCTGCCGCTCACTGACGCAAACATGTGCGCAGCTCACGGCGTCCAAGTCCCGACCGTCGTACGCATTGATCGCAGGCCGTGTGCCTGAGGGATTGATTCAATGCGTAGCGAGCGGAACTCCCGACATCGAAACGTCGGAGCGGTAACGACACCCCGGAGGATGCAGTCGGGAAGCATCAGTATATCCCGATGCATGCCGAGGACAATCACCGGCCCCAAAGCACGATGCTTTCGCAGCGTGAGGCTTCTCCAACTCCGCATCGGATGGATGCCTGATTGTTCATCGGGATTGGCAACACTCAACATCACACGCGAAGAAGCACTACGCGACGTTGGACGGGGAGTCGATTCTTAACAACGTCGTGGATCAGACTTCTGGATTTGAACAATCCAGACAGCGCGGTCGTTTGCGGAAGACCGCTCCCTGTTGCCCGGAAAAACAAGAAGGACTTGGACGTTTGCAGCACCGAGCGCGGGATTCGAACCGAACGCTGGATGTTGAATGCGGCGAATCGACTTCACCCCACGTTCAATTCGGCAAGGCTTTGCAGACCTATCCATCCGGCGATCTTCCGATTGCTACTCACCGTTGTGCGTCATCAAGTACCCGCAGCATCGCTTTTGTTTCTAACAACGCCGCGCCATGGATGCGACCTCGTCAGTGGACCGTATCTTTAGCGACTGCATGCCCGCGCTGATGGCAACCTGTTCGCGCAGCGGCACTTCCGAGTACGACGCGCTTACGGCGACTGCAAAATCACTAATCGCCGACGAGATGCGGGCCGTCGCATATTGCGGTTCGATGGGAGACTGGCCGCTGCTATCCGATAAACAACGCAAAGAAGTCGTCCGTCGACTCGTGGAGGCAGGCGTGCCGGTCGTGGTCGGGACGTGGGCCCCAAGTCCTCGTCAAGCCGCCGCACATGCCGCTCACGCCAAGCAAGTCGGCGCGGCGGGCTTGATGATGATCCCGCGGCTGATGTCACGAGGCACTTCCCCGGCTGCACAACGGGCTGACATTTCCGGAGTTCTGTGCGCCGGCGACGCACTGCCGAAACCGGTGCTGCGGCTGATTGAATTATGCGCACGAGCGACACAAGGTGATGTCGCCGCGCGACGTCCGGCCGCGGAACTCGACGATGCCCTGCGAGTGCCGTCGACCTTCGACTAAGGTCCGGATCTCGTTCTATATTTTAAACAGCTGATGGTTCTAGAAGGCCACGACGCCTTCGAAATCGGCTACGTTCCCATCGCGACACGACAGGAGCTCAAAGCGCAAGCGACCGTCCGATGAAATTCTACGTCATGCGACTCTCGCTTCCGACTCTGTTTGATGACTCCGTTATTGTGGACAATGTCGCACGGAATCGACGCCCGATAGATTGTCGCGCCACGAGTGCTCTAGCTTACGAAGTTGCGTGAGTTGCTTGAGTGCGCTGCGCCAGCGTTGAAAGCTCTTGTCGATGTCGCGAATACAATCGACCAACCCCTCCACGTCGGTCAGCGGTTTAAAAAAGCAAGCCGTCGCGCCTTGATGGAGGGAGCGAATCAAGCTCGTTTGGCTGACGACGCCGGTGAGCATGATGGCGGCCGTTCCACCGTCGGCCCGCTTGATTCGTTCCAGCAGCTCGAATCCGTCTATCTTCGGCATCTGAAGATCGACGATGACGATGCGGAAATTCTCCGCGGCGATTCTATCAACGGCCTTAGTCGGATCGTGGAGCGGCGTAATCTCGATGCCGTGGGCTCTCAGCAATTGCGCGGTAAGGCGCGTCATGGCCGGATCGTCATCAACGTGCAAAATGCGAACGGGGTGGCGGCTCATCGCTAGTCCGATTGGATTGAGTTTGGAGACGAATCGAACGACGACCAACGGCATTTGTATTTCGGGGTGTGTCAAAACATACGTCGGCATTCGCTGCAATTCCTGCGGCCGTGTGCGTCAACGGTAAACCACGTGTGCGAATTCGGGCGGTCGGTGCGTCGTGCGGCCGCCGAAGATCGTTGGTGACATTCACGCACACCTTGTAATAGCGGGGCCGTCGGGGAGTTCCAGTCAAGAGGATGGGACTTTAGTGCACACTTGGCGACGACGATCGCGACAAACCACGAAATTTCCGAATTCCACATGCCTCGCACTATCTGAATTCTATGTTTTCGCGTTCGAGTTTCACGGTAGTGCGGTTTGCGTCGCCGTGAAGGCGCAGTTTCTTGGCAAGAGGTGGGAACGCGATTCATGGATGCTGCAGACGAAGAATTGATCGCCGAGTTCACGATCGAATCGCTCGAAGGTTTGGCGAACATCGAACAACAAATGCTCGCCATTGAGTCGGCGGGCGTCGACCTCGACCTGGACCTTGTGAACTCGGTCTTCCGAACGATGCATTCCATTAAGGGAACCGCCGGTTTCCTCGGGCTTACGCGCATCGGCCATCTCGCCCACGGCTTGGAGGAAGTCCTTAACTTCTTGCGCAACCGTGAGATCGTGCCCAGTTCGGAGCTTGTGACCACCGTTTTGAAGGCCGCCGACTACATGAAAGATCTCATTGAAGCGGTGGAATCGTCGAATGAAGCCGACGTGTCGCAATATGTCGGGACATTGCAACGATTTCGACCTGGCGCCGCCCCGCCGGAACCCATTGCGGTCGCCAAGCCGGTCGAAGCGGATGAAATCGTCGCCGAGGCGTCGCTCTCCGTCGCCGTCGTCAGTTCGCCTTCGACCATGGAAGCAGCGGATGCGACTCGCGAATTCATCATCGAGTGTTACGAAAACCTGGAGCAGATGGACTCCGATCTGCTGGCGCTGGAAAAGAGCCCGGCTTCGGCGCAGCTCCTACGCGGCATTTTTCGCACGATGCATACGGTAAAAGGGGGCGCCGGATTTCTGGGGCTGGAACGACTCGAACGCCTGGCCCATGCCGCGGAGAACCTCTTAGGCAAACTGCGCGACGGCGAACTCACGGCGTGCCCGCAGATTGTCGGCGTGCTATTTGCCGCGGTGAACGGCTGCCGCGAAGGTTTGAACCTGCTGGAAACTCGCGGTAGCGACGCGACTTTTTCTCCCGATGCACTGATCGATCGACTGTGGGCCGAGCAGAATCCGTCGGCCGCGGAATCGGCGCCGACTTTCGCCGCACCGGTCGCATCGGCCGAGCTTGGGTTGGCGACGTCGACGAGTGTGAAGAACGCGGCGCCGGTCGTCGCAGCGGACGCCGGTAACGTCGTCGCACCCTCCGCGGCAGATAAGGGAACTGCGCCCGTCGGCGACTCGACAATTCGCGTCGACGTTGCGCTGCTCGACAAACTCATGACGCGAGTCGGCGAACTCGTGCTGGCCCGCAATCAGATTTTGCAGTACACGGCCGGTCTGGATAACGCCGCATTCTCCGGCGCGGCGCAACGATTGAACTTGATCACCGCCGAGTTGCAGGAAAGCGTGATGAAAACGCGTATGCAACCGATCGGCAACGTGTGGGCCAAGTTCCCGCGCGTCGTGCGAGATTTGGCTTCCCAACTCGGCAAGCAAGTCGCCATTGAGATGGAAGGCAAGGAGACCGAACTCGACAAGACAATCGTGGAAGCCATCAAAGATCCGCTGACGCACTTGGTGCGAAACTCCGTCGACCACGGAATTGAGTCGGTCGACGCGCGAAAGGGGGCAGGTAAGCCGACGGAAGGCCGCCTCTCTCTGCGCGCCTATCACGAAGGAGGCCAAGTCAACATTGAAATCAGCGACGACGGCGCCGGGTTGAACCTCGAACGGATTCGACGCAAGGCGATCGAGCGCGGTTTGCTTTCGGCGGATCAGGCGGCCCGGCTGAGCGACCGCGACGCCGCACAGCTTATTTTTGCACCCGGGTTTTCCACCGCCGAAAAGGTGACCAGCGTCTCCGGACGCGGGGTCGGGATGGACGTCGTGAAGACGAACATCGAGCGAATCAGCGGAACGATCGATCTGCAATCGGAACTCGGCCGCGGCACCACGGTGCGTATCAAAATTCCGCTCACTTTGGCGATCATCCCGGCGCTCGTCGTCGGCAACGAAGGCGAGCGCTATGCGATCCCGCAAGTGAGCCTGCTGGAACTCGTACGGCTGGAAGGGGAAGAAGCTCTTCACAAAGTGGAATATGTTCACGGCGCGCCGGTTTATCGTCTGCGAGGAAAGCTGCTGCCGCTGTTGTACCTCTCGGAAAGACTCGGCCTCCAAAACGCATCACACGCTCAAAACGGCGTCGTGAACATCGTGGTTCTGCAGGCCAATGATCGTCGCTTCGGCCTGGTCGTCGATCAGGTCTACGACACGGCGGAAATCGTCGTGAAGCCGTTGAGTCGGCAATTGAAGGGGCTCGCCGAGTATGCCGGCGCCACGATCATGGGAGACGGCGCCGTAGCGCTCATTCTCGACGTGATGGGGCTCGCCGTCGCCGGTGGTTTGGCCGCCGAAAACGGCGAAGCATCGGCGGCAATCGCCATGGAAGCGGCGGCTAGTGAACAAACGGAAACGCTGTTGGTGGTCGATTTGGACGACACGCGACGATTCGCGCTGCCGACCTCGATGATTTCGCGACTGGAGAAGATCCGCGCCGATTCGATCGAGCAAACGGACGGTCGGGAAGTGGTGCAATACCGCGGCCGAATCTTGCCGCTCTTGCGTCTGACCGACGTCTTCGGGGGGATTCCGTCGACGGACGACGAGTTAAACGTCGTCGTCTATGCCGACGGCGTCGAGTCGTGCGGGTTTGTCGTCGGCCGGATCGTCGATGCCGTCGAGACGGAGGTGGCACGGCACGCCGGGCGTCACGTCACGGAGCACTTGCTGGGCACCGCCGTCATTCAGCAGCGTGTCACCGACATCGTCAATTTGCCGCATTTGGCAAGGTCGCACAACGTCCGTCGTCACTTAGCCCGCTAACGGCACTTCACCTATGAACACAACTTCCCAATTCTGTACTTTCAACATCGGCGACATGTATCTCGGCATTCCCGTCGAGCACGTGCAAGAGGTGTTGCGCTATCATCCGCTGACGCGCGTGCCCCTGGCCGCGCCGTCGGTAAGCGGGCTCATCAACCTGCGCGGTCAAATCGTTACGGCAATCGACTTGCGTGAACGATTTCAGCTGCCGAAGAGGGCCGTCGAATGCGAACCCATGAACGTGGTGATTCGCTCCGACGACGGCGTAGTCAGTCTCTTGGTCGACGGCATCGGCGATGTCCGCGAGCCGTCACCGGATTCGTTTGAACCGCCTCCCTCAACGCTGCGTGAACCGGCGCGTTCGCTTGTTCGCGGCGCATACAAGCTCGATGACCGACTGCTATTGATGCTCGACGTTTGTACCGCCGTCGACGTATTCCAAGAACCCCACTCTCAACGCTCCTAACCTGATCTCAAGGAATTATTTCAATGACCTTCATCAACAACCTCTCGCTTACGAAGAAGCTACTGCTGCTTGCCGCGGTATTTGCCGTGGGATTTCTGTCTTTCGGCGCCGTCGCGATGCAAACGCTCGACACCGTCAAAGTGAACGGTCCGAACTATCAGGAAATCATTCAAAACAAAGATTTGTTGGCCGACGTGCTGCCGCCGCCGGCGTACATCGTCGAACCCTGTTTGGTCGTCAACCTGATGCCGCGCGCCAAGTCGCCGGAAGCCCTCGCCGAACTGGTCAAGCGGTTGGAGAAAATGAAGGGCGAATTCCTCGCCCGCCAAGATTACTGGGCCGACAATCTTCCGGAGAGCCCGACCAAGCGTGAATTGGTCGACAAGTCGCGTCGTCCGGTCGATGCGTTTTTCGCCGCGGTCGAACAAGAGTTCTTACCGCTCATCAAGGACGAAAAAGTTACCGAAGCCCGCGCGATGATCGACGCCAAGTTGATGCCGCTGTTCGACGAGCATCGTGAAGTCGTCGATTCAATCGTCAAACAGGCGACGGAACAGGCGGCTGCCAAGGAAGCGTTCGTCGGCGCACTCATCACCAGCCGCACCAACTGGCAATGGGGTCTCGGCGTCGGCGTGGCAACGGTCGTGGCCGCGTTTACTTTTTGGCTGACTCGTTCGATCAGCAAGCAAGAAGTTGAGATGGCGCGCTGCCGCTCGATGTTGCAGAACTCGCCGACGAACGTGATCTTCGCCGATCGAAACCACGTCATTCGCTACATGAATCCGGCCTCGCTGAAGACGCTCAAAACCATTGAGCACTTGCTGCCCGTGAAGATTGATCAGATCGTCGGACGCAGTATCGATATGTTCCACAAGAACCCTTCGAAGCAGCATGCCCTGCTCGCTGATCCGAAGAACCTGCCGTATCGGGCCGTGATCGAGCTTGGAGCGGAGAAACTGGATTTGATGGTAAGCGCCATCTTCGATAATCGAGGCGAATTCATGGGACCGATGGTCACGTGGGAAGTCGTCACTGCCAAACTGAAAATGGAGCAAGAGATCAAGGACAACGCTGATCGTGAGGCTCGCAAGGCGAAAGAGATGGAGCATTTGATTAAGCGTCTCGCCGATAGCGCCTCGACCCTCGGCAGTTCGGCGGAGGAACTCACGGCCGTGAGCACGCAGATGGCGTCGAATGCGGAAGAAACGTCGGCGCAGGCCAACGTCGTCTCGGCCGCCGCCGAACAAGTGAGCAA
>CAZWDN010000111.1:0-13991 GCA_964633125.1 uncultured Pirellula sp.
ACACGTCGATGTCGAACTTCACCGGATAGCCGCGAATTTGCACGTCGCGCTCTTCCAGAATGTTAAAGAGGCCGACTTGCACGAGCTCGTCCAGTTCGGGCAATTCGTTCATCGCGAAGATGCCGCGATGCATGCGGGGAATGAGCCCGAAGCTGAGAGCTTCCTCCGTCGACATGCTGACGCCGCCGGCGAGTTTCGCCGGATCAATTTCGCCGATGATGTCGGCGAATTTGGTGCCCGGCGCCAAGCGCTCGACGTATCGCTCCTCGCGCCGCCACCAGCCGATCGGCACGCGCTCCGGCGGCGTCGCGGCAAGGAAGCGTTTCACCGCGCCGGAGATCGGCTTGAGCGGATCTTCATGCACCGGCGCTTCCGTAATATCGACGAACGGTATCGCGTCATCCAGGAACCGCACCAGCGAGCGCATCAAGCGACTTTTGGCCTGCCCCTTCTCGCCGAGAAAGAGCAGATCGTGCTCGGCGAGCATCGCAATGTTGATCTCGGGGATCACCGTATTCTCGTAACCGACGATGCCCGGATAGAGTTCCTCTCCCGCGGCCAGCATCCGAACGAAATTATCGTGCAGTTCACGCTTTACGCTTCGGCTGCGCCAGCCCGAGGCCAGCAAGTCGCGAAGGTTGTCGGGTCGAGATGCGGTCATGCAAGAAATCGGTTCGGAGTTCAGGGGTTCGGAAAAACTGCGGGCTTCAGAGCGACTCGCCGGACGCTAGCGCGGGTGAGCGGCCTTGAAGAGATTCAACGTGATATGGGCTTGGCCGTGATGGTGTGCTTCGTGCCAGCCGAGGATATAGAGCACGTCTTGAATCGTAAGCTTGCGCTGCGCCAACGCGACGGGGATTTCGCCGAGCCGACTGTCGGGAATCTCCTTCAGCGTCGCCAGCAGGTGTTGCCGGCTCTCGTCGAGCACGCGACGAATCACGTCGACCGACGGAATATCGTCGTCGGGCGTGCTGCCGCCGCGGAACCGCGGCCAGAGTTCCTGAAACGCACCGGCCTTCTCGGGGGCCAGTCGCTCCGTGGCGAAGATTTCCTCCGTCACCCCGACATGCATCAATTGCCAGGCGATATGAGCACGGCCCGGGCCGGGGCGCCATCCGAGCGCAGCCCGCGGGTCGGGTTCCTGCGATACGCGGTCCAACAAATCGAGAGTGCGCGTGCGATGGAATTCATACGTCTTAAAGAAGGAAGCGGCGATCGACATATTTACCTCGGGGCGTTGTTGACGACGCAAGCCGTGCGATGGGACAGCCCGGTGAAATGCTCGAACGGGCGTTCGCCCACCCTATCGCCGGTCGCCAGGTTTTACAATCGCCGGGGCTCGGATATGCTGTCACGCGACGCGAGCCCATCAAAACCGAACGCCGACCATTGGGAGACCCATCGCATGGCGCAGAAACTATTCGTCTTGGGACTACTCGTTTTTGCGATCGCAGCATTATTCGCTGTTCCCCTCGCGGCGGCCGGCCCCGCCGACGAGCGGATTTCCTTATTCGACGGCAAAACGTTCACCGGTTGGGAAGGAAATCTGAAAATGTTTCGCATTGAAGAGGGGGCCATTGTCGGCGGCAACCTGCAATCCAAGATTCCTAACAATGAATTCCTTTGCACGACGAAAGAATACGGCGACTTCGAACTCCGCTTGAAATTCAAAGTGCTCGGCGAGGGGGTAAACGCCGGCGTGCAATTCCGCACCAAGCGAATTCCCGATCATCACGAGGTGATCGGCTACCAAGCCGACATCGGACAGAAGTATTGGGGCGCCCTCTACGACGAATCGCGGCGCAAGAGAATGCTGGCCCAGCCGACGCCGGAAGTGCTCGCCAAGGCGGCCAAGCCCGACGACTGGAACGAGTACGTGATTCGCGCCGAAGGGAAGCGCATCCGACTTTGGCTGAACGGCGTACCGACGGTCGACTACACCGAGGCGGAAGAGGGCATCGCCGAGCGCGGAGTCATCGCCGTGCAAATCCACGGCGGACCGCCGAGCGAAGCCTGGTACAAGGACATTACGATCCAAGAGTTGAACAAGTGAGCATCCGCTTTCTCTATTTCGATCTCGGCAACGTGCTGCTTTACTTCAGCCACCGGCAAGCGGCGGCGCAACTGGCGGCTCTGGCCGGCGCCGCAACGGACGCCGTTTTCGACGGTCTGTTTAAGTCCGACGTCAATTGCCGCTGCGACGCCGGACAACTCTCAGGCTCGGAGTTTTGCGCGACGTTTCGCAAGCTATTCCCCTGCGATGCCGGGGATGCGGCGATCCGCCGGGCGGCGAGCGATATTTTTCGCGTGAACGCGCCGATGAAGGCGGTGACCGCGCAGCTCAAAGCCGCCGGGCATCGGCTCGGCATCTTGTCGAACACGTGCGACATGCACACGGAGTTCTTCACCGACGGCCGATACTCGGGCATCCCGACCGATTTCGACGTCGTAGTCTTGAGCTATAAGCTAAAACTCATGAAGCCCGACGCCGCGATTTATCTCGAAGCCGCCAAGATGGCGGGCGTTGCGCCGAAAGAGGTCTTCTACACCGACGACATTCAGGCCAACGTCGACGGGGCGCTCGCCGCAGGCTTCGATGCGGTGCTCTTCACCACGGCGGCCGACTACGTGCGCGAGTTGCGACGGCGCGGAATCCGTTTCAACTACTAATTCGCCGGTGCGACTATTCTTCGAGCTCTTCCAAGTCGACCGGTTCGGAATGCGGGCCGGTAAGGTGGGCCGCGGTCAGCGCGACCACGAGGCCGATGAGGGCCAAGAGCCAGCCCGTGCCCGTTAAGAGCGCGAGGCGTCGCAGTAGCGTCGCCCCGCCGTCGTCGCCGGTGGCGGTCAGGAGCCGGCCGACTCCCAGAAAAACCAGCACGACGATCGGCAGCCCCAGAACCGCGGTGAGCAGCCCCGACATGAAACGCTTGGAAATCACTAGACACCCCGCAAACTTTACCCAGAGACTCCAGTTTTAGGGGTTGTACCGATGGGTGTCAATCAACGGGTTGTCGGGCGCAAACACCTATGCCGACATTGACTTACGCTCGCCGCAACTAACAATAAACGAGAGTCCATCCCATCGCTGCCGCCGGACTTCTTCCCGGCGACGCCTTTCTCCGATTCGGAGCTTATGCATGCCGCCGCGCCGCGCCGCGCTTCGTCGCCAAACGACCGTTGCGGCTCTCGCAGTGCTTTGCGGCATCGGGGCGATCATCGGGAACCCGGTCTGCGGCTCGCGGCTCATGATGCGCGACGGGCGGATTCTCGAAGGCCGGCTCGCGCAGATCGCCGCGACCATCGACAGCCCAAAGGCGGCGAACCAAGCCAAGACGATGGTGCTGGTCGACGACGGACTCCGCCGCATCTTCGTGCCGCAGCGCCAGGTGCAGGAGGCCAACGAACTTGACGCCGGCGATCCCGTCGAGCGATTTGAGATCCCGCAACAGATTTCCGAATCGGGGAGCAAAGTTGCAGCCGTTGGTGAGATATTCGGCGTCACCGAGTTCGACGATTTCGGCCGACGCATTATCCGGATGGAAACGAACCTCGGCCCGCAAGCGGTCATTCAGGGGATCACCGAGATCACGCCGGAGTGGACCAAACTGGAATGCGTCGATGCGGAGAACATGCACTTCATCTGGGATATGCGAATCGCGACGAATACGATTCCGCGCGACGTACTGGGCCGCATTTTGGCCCAACGCATCGACCCGAAGAACTTGGACCAGCGGCTGAAGATTGTGCGATTGTACGTGCAGAGCGAGCGTTTTAAAGACGCGGAAACGGAACTCCAAGGACTACTGGCCGCATTTCCGGATTTGCCGGCAGGGCAGAAGGCGCTCTTTGAGCAAACACGGGTACGACTGCGACAAACGAACGCCCGACGCATTCTCGAGGAGATTGAGGCGCGCAAGAAGTCGGGCCAGCATCGCTTGGCCTTTTCGTTGCTGCAAAACTTCCCGACCGAAAACGTCGCGGGAGAAACACTGCAAGCGGTGTCGAGCCTTGTGAAGGAATACAACCAGGCCGAAGAACGGGGCAAGCTCGCACTCAAGCGTTTCGATGAACTGCTGCGGGAAGTAAAAGACTCCCAATCGCGTCTTCGGCTCACGCCGATTCGCGACGAGATCAACGCGGAATTGAGCAACAACACGCTCGAACGCACCGCGGCGTTCATGCAATTCCAGGCCGACGATGTGATCAAAGGCGAAGAGAAGATAGCGTTGATGATCAGCGGGTGGCTGGCGGGCAGCGACTTCGCCGTGCGCAACCTGCCGACGGCCCTGTCGATGTACGACGTGCGGTCGCTCATCCAGACGTACCTTGCCGCGACGGTCGTTACCGATCGCCAAGCGGCCCTGGAACAACTTCGCAAACAAGAAGGCTTCACGCCGGAACTAACGGCCCGCATCATCGCTCTGATGAAGCCGCCGGTTAAGACTCCGGACGAATCGGCCAAAGAAACAAAAGTGGCCGGCATGTTCGATGTGCAGATCGATTATCTGACCGATCGCGTACCGATTAACTACACCGTGCAACTTCCGCAGGAATACGATCCGCATCGACGTTATCCGACGATCGTAGCCTTGCACGGCGCCGGCAACACGCCGGAGCACGAGTTGACGTGGTGGGCCGGGCAAGCCAATGCCGACGGGCGTCGCTTCGGACAGGCCGACCGCTTCGGGTACATCGTCATCGCGCCGGCTTGGTCAAAAGAACAGCAGACCTCGTGCAACTACTCGGAAGACGAACACGCCGCCGTGTTGTATTCACTGCGCGATGCTTATCGGCGGTTCTCGATCGATACCGACCGAGTGTTTATCTCCGGCCATTCGATGGGAGGCGACGCCGCTTGGGAAATGGCGATGGCGCATCCCGATCTGTGGGCCGGCTTCATCGGCATCTCCGCGCGCGCGGATAAGACGCTCGACTTCTACTGGGAAAACGCCGAATACGTGCCGACGTATCTCGTGTGCGGCGAAATGGACGGCGCGCTGTGGATCAAGAACGCCGCGCACATGGACCGGTACTTGAACCGCGGCAACAACGCGACCGTCGTGCAAATGAAAGGGCGCGGGCGCGAACACTTTTCCGACGAACTGCTACGGCTCTTCGATTGGATGAGTCGGCAGAAACGCGACCCGTTCCCGCGCAGCTTCAAATGCCGCAGCGTGCGACATTGGGACGGATCGTTCTGGTGGGTGGAAACGCGAGATCCGCCGGAACGTTCATTGGTCGACCCCGACAATTGGCCCCCGCGCGGCGCCACGCCGAACTACACGGAAGTGACGTTCAACCAGAACGGCCAGAAGAACAACATTTTCGTGAAGACGGGCGCCGCCTCGGCGACCGTTTGGCTCTCGCCGGAATTGGTGAACTTCAAGCTACCGAGCGACGTCTACATTCGCGGCGTTCGAGCCAACAAGAGTGGCGCATACATCGAGCCGGACGCCGCGATCATCCTGGAAGATGCGCGGACGCGCAGCGATCGGCTGCACCCGTTTTGGGCGCGCGTCGACGGCGGGAAATAGCCGACCTACGCGATCGGCCGAATGTAGACCGCTCGTCGCCTTTAGGCGTCGACGCCGAACAGCCGCGACAAGGTTTGACGCATGGCGTCGCCCCGAAGCGAGTAGAAGATCTGCCTGCCCGCGCGGCGATGATCGACGATGCCGCTGGAACGCATCATCGCCAAGTGATGGCTGACCGCAGGCTGGCTTTGCGCCACGCGTTCGCACAATTGTGTAACGTTCAATTCCGCTTCGTTCGTCAAGTAGTACGCGATGCGCAGCCGCGTCGGGTCGGCCAGCATCTTGCAAACGGCCAAGACGTATTGCCGAGTGTCGTCGGGAATCTCGAAGCTCGGCAGGTTAAGCACGGCGGGCATCGATTCGGCGTAAGCAATTGCGGTCATGGCGGGAGATCTCTCAGAGAAGGCGGGAAGTGAACAGAGGGTGGAAGAAAATCGTTTAGGGAGCGGCAAACACTCCGGCGACGGCGGCCCAAGTAGTGCCGAAGCGAAGTTCGTCGACGAGGACCGGAGTCGACGTGTTGGCGGAAATCTGCACGACGTCGAACTTCAAGTCGCTCAGCACAGGTCGGCTCGCCAACGTCCAACTCGCCGGCTCGGCCGCCGGGACCGGTTGCCGCGGCATGAACAAACAGAGAAACGCCTGATCAGGGGCTTCGCGACCGGCGACGATTTTGCCGGCCATGAGATAAGTCTTGCCCGGCTCAACCGGGATCGAAGCGCAATTGCCGCCCCCTTCCCAGCATAGGGAAGTCTTGGAACTCGACCACGAGGCCGACACCGCGAGCTTTCGTTGCGGCTCATGCACGAGATGATCGCGCAGAACAATTTGCACGTCGCACGGGCCGTCGCCGGCGCGCTTCTCGGAACGAATCAGATAGCTGAAGTAGTAAACGCCGTCTTCGTCCATACGAATCGGCCGGGCCAAGCGGCGCGACATCGCACCGCGACAACCGGCGCTCACGCCGCCCCCTTCCGTGGCGCTGGTCATTTGCGGACGCCAGAGGCTATTGACGATGCGAAACTCAGGAACCAATTCCGACCTGCACGCTTTGACCCACGGCGTGGTAAAGCCGACGCCGCCCAAGCCGGCGTCGGAGCAGGGGAGCACCGCCGCTTCGCAGGCAAACGGTTCGTATGCCAACAGTTCGCCGGCCGCGTGCCGGGCCGTGCTTTTCGTCGCCGCAGGAGAAGCATTGGCCCGAATCCTCAGCCGGCCGGCGTCGAGCGGAACCGAGCGGCCTTGCAGATCGCCGGAAGCCTGAAACCGACGGGCTTCGCCGGCCAGCACGCTCACGGAGTTCAAAGCCAATTCCGTTTCCGGCTCCGCCGCGGGGCGCGGGCTACGACGTACTTCGCCGTCGAACACATGGACTTCTTCGCCGGCGGCGCCGACTTCCACGGCGTACTCCGTGCCGTAGTCGACCAGACGGGCCATCGGCGTATGCAAATCAAACGGTTCGGCCGTGTCGTCGCTCCGGAACAGAACTTTGCCGGAGACGACCTCGGCCGAAGTCACCGATTCCACGTTGAGCACCACCGGCCCGGCCAACACGAGCTGCGCGCCGCCGTCGAATTGTAATTCGGCGGTGCCGCTACGAAGGCGAATCACGCCGGGCAAGAGCCGCATGCCCGAGCGGAGCGGTTCGTCCCCTTCCCACACGCATGCAACGTTCTTGCTCAACGTCGCAACGTAAGACGGCACGATCGTCGGCGATGAGGCGACCGGCTGCGTTAAACCGACAGCGCCCGGATCCGCAGGCGGCGGTTCGGAAACAAACAACTGCACGACGAGCGACGCCGCGAGCGTGAGTGCGGCCGTGACCATCAGCGGAACCCAACGCGGCCGTGAGGGCGTCAACGCCGGCGTCGTCTGCGGCTGCACGGCGGACAGCTTCGGGGGCGATTCCAGCAAGGCCGACAGTCGCGGATGATGCGCCAGGCGGACGTGTAAGTCGACGTATTCCAGATAAAAGCGGCGACACTCCTCGTCGCTGCGCAGCAACTCTTCCAACCGCAAATGTTCCGTTTCCGACAACCCGTCATCGACGAGGATCGAAAGCAACCGATCAAGTTCCGCGCGGAGGCCGGGCATCATGCGCCACACTCCTCGGCACGATCTTCGATCCGCCTTGAAATGCAATCGAACAAAAGGCGGCGAATGCGTTCCAGATTGCGAAACAACGTCCGGCGACTACTACCGGCGATCTCGGTAAGCTGCTCGATGGTCGTTCGCGAAAGATAGCGGTGCGATATCAGGAGCCGGTCCTGTTGCGGCAGCTTTTCCAGACAATGATCGAGCGCCGAAAGGCGACTGTTGAGCGTCACCGCATGCGTCTCGCGTTGAGCCGCGAGCAGCTCGACGACATCGTCGCCGAACGTCCGGGCCGCGCGGCGGCTGCGGTCGCGATGCTTGAGCACTTGCAGATAGGCGAAGCCGTAGGCCCAGGGGAGAAACGGCTTCTCGGCGTCGTACTCGTCGAACTTACGCGTCAGCGCGATGTAGGTTTCCTGCAAAACGTCCTTCACGTCTTCCTGGTGCGGAAGCAGCGAGAAGACGTAGCGGTACAGGTCTTCCTGGTGCTGGGCCAGGAGACAAAGCAATTGCTCGGTAGATCGTGCGGTTACGGCGAAGGCCACGGGCGACATCAAAATTTCGATTTCGTCAGACGGCTCGGGCGGCCGGCCCGGCCCACATGTGGTCCGGCAACGTCTATATCCCCAACTCGCGGCGGAAGGTGCCGTCCGCAAGGGCAAAAACTGAATAATCGTTGCCGCGGCGGCGTCGTACCTTGTCGGCGGTTCACCGGCAGGCAACGCTCTGTCGAAGAAAATGACGCCGGCGGTCGGCTATTTATCGCCGGGTTTTCCCCAATTTTCCTTACTTCGGTTCGCACCCCCGTTCGGGAGACTTTCACGATGTCCGCCTCGCTTCGCGCCGTTTGTTTGGCCCTGGCCGTTTGGGGGGTCGCCGGTTTGACGCCGTCCGTCGGCACCGAGCCTGCCGTGGGGCGCGTCAGATTGACCGGGGGCAAGAACGCGAAGTTTCCGCCGGCCATGCCCGGTGCTACGAAAGAGGTCTACAAGAAGGTCGGCGACGCCGAACTCGCACTCTACGTCTACCAGCCGGCCGACCATAAGCCGACGGATCGGCGGCCGGCGATCGTCTTCTTTTTCGGCGGCGGTTGGAACGCCGGCTCGGCGGCGCAGTTTGAGTACCAGTGCCGATACTTGGCCTCGCGCGGCATGGTCGCAATTTCCGCCGACTATCGCGTACGCACTCGCAACAAGTCGCAAGCAGCCGACTCCGTGCGCGACGCAAAGAGCGCCGTGCGCTACGTTCGCACGCACGCCGCGCGGCTCGGCATCGATGCCGAGCGCATCGCGGCCGGCGGCGGTTCGGCGGGGGGCCACCTGGCGGCCTGCACGGCGCTGCTCAAAGACTTCGACGAACCCGGGGAAGACGCGACGATCTCGTCGGCGCCTAACGCCCTCGTGCTGTTCAATCCGGCCGTCTCGCTGGCTCCCAAGCCGGGGCAGGAAGTCACGGAAGCCCTGACGAAGGAATGGATGGAGCGCCTCGGCGTGGAACCGCGAAAACTTTCGCCGGCCGCGCATGTGCGCAAGGGGCTGCCGCCGACGCTCATCCTGATCGGCACCGCCGACGGCATGTTCGCCTCGAACCAAGAGTTCGTGAAGCAGATGGTCGCGGCCGGCAACCGCGCCGAACTGGAAGCCTATCCCGACATGCCGCACGGGTTCTTCAACGTCGGCAAGCAGAAAGATAGCGCGATGTTCCGAGCCACGCTGGAGCGGGCCGACCGCTTCCTCGCGTCGCTCGGCTACCTCTCGGGCAAGCCGACCGTGGCGACGTTTTTCGAATAGCGTGCGAGATCGGAGCTAAATCTGCCCGCGTGCCGGCAGACGACTGCCGGCACGCGGGCAAAGTCGACTGGTTCGCCGACATCATTTCTGCGAAACTCCGCCCCCTCGACAGACCCCAGAAACGAGACTCCACGGAAGGTCAAACTGGCATGGATGCTAGTGAAGGCGCACCGCAAGATGCGGGCACCACCGGCGCACGCACACGCTGGTGGCGCGAAAAAGAATGCTGGCTGCTGGTCGCATTTGTGCTGGCGGTGTACTTTTCACGGCCGACGGCGCTCAGCCTGCGCGGCGAAGAATCACGCTGGGCCAACGTCGCCCGCGAGATGCTGCAATCCGGCGACTTCATCGTGCCGAGACAGCAAGGGGAAGTCTTCGCAAACCGCCCGCCGCTCACGAATTGGTGCCTCGCGCTTTCGATGACGCTCACCGGCCGGCACGATGCGTGGGCCGTGCGGTTGCCGACTTTGCTCTCCACGCTGTTCACCACGCTCTTGGTTTACGCCGCCGGTCGGGCGATTCTTTTGCGCACCTCCGCGTTCGTCGCCGGACTGGCCTATGCCACGATGGGGCAAGTGCTGCAACTCGGCCGCCATGCCGAAAGCGAAGCGGTGCTAACGCTCTGCGTCGCCGCCTCGTTGCTCGGCTGGTTCGTTTGTTATCAGCGCAAATCCGCCCCATGGATCACTTGGTGCGTCGGCTACGGCTTCGCCGGTCTCGCAGGCTTGGCGAAAGGTCCGCAGGGTCCCGCCTACTTCTTCGGTACAACTTGGGCGTTTTGCCTGTTGTTCGACCGTCCGTTTTGGCGGCGGCGCGAACATCTTTACGGCCTCGGGCTCTTCGTCGCCGTGCTCTGCACCTGGCAGGTACCGCTCTTGATTCAAGTGGGGCCGAAAGCTTCGGTCGACATCTGGCTCTCCGAAGCGGCCGTGCGATTGGCCGTGGTCATACCGCTGAAGGAACGCTTGCTGCATCTCGGCACGTTCCCCTGGATCGCGCTCGGCTGCATGCTGCCGTGGTCGGGACTATTGTTCGGGTTTTGCGAACGCTCGCTCCGCAATCGATTGGGAGACTTGAAACGGCCGTCGCAGTACCTGGGCATTGCCATGGTCGTCGGACTCGTTCCGCTGCTGCTCTCCGTCTATGCTCGCGGGCGCTATTACATGCCGCTGTATCCGTGCGCCGCGTTGCTCACGGCGATCGTCGTCGAGATGAGCTTAGCGCCCAATGCCGGCCCCCGCACGACGCGCGCGTGGCGCGGGTTCCTTACCGCCTGCGCGGCCTTTGCTCCGGCCGGCGCGATCTTCATTGCGGCGGCGTCGTTCGCACCGGTTTGGTCGCAGGGCCCTTACGCGCAATCGGTCTCGACGGTCGTGGTATTCGCCGTCTGCGCCGGCCTGACGGCCTGGCTCTGCGCCGAGGCGCTCGCGCACTACAACCGCCGCACGTCGCATATCGCCGCCTGTGCGATCGCGAGCTTCTGCGGACTGGCATTCACGGTCGTCGTGGTCAACGCCTATCAAAACCGGAGCAGCGATCCGCACGGCGACGTCGCTCGCGTGGTCGAAAAACTTCCGACCGATGCGGAACTTGTCAGTTTCACGAACATTCATCACCTCTTCGCCTACTACGTCGCCGACATCAGCGGGCGCAGCATTCCTCGGGTCGACCCGAAGGCGTGGACGTCCGACAAGGCCGGAACGACAAACAACGCGAAATACTTCTGCTTCAACTCGCTGGAACCGCCGCCGATGCCGCTGCCGTTTCGTTGGGAGCAAGTCGCGACGGTCTCCGTGGAACGCAACCGGCGCGCCACGCCGGTCGACTACGTGATCATCGCGAGACGCTTGCCGGACGCGCCCACGGTAACAACGGCCGCGTCGCCCGCGGGAACCGGCGTTCGCTAATCAACGTCAACCGCAACGCAAGCTTTAGGCTGCAGCGGCGTGAGCTTCAGCATGCCGTCGACGATAATTCGCGGCATAATCGCACAGCAAAATGCGGCGATGAAATTCATTGCGCCAAGACGAAGCGACGATCTTATGTGCGGTGATTCCCACCAATCGGCCAAACCTTGGTAAAGAATGTTCTGAAGAACCCAGATATCTTGCAACCGGTTAATTGCTGGCATCCAGTGCAACACGCCCCAAACGGCGACGACCA
Organism: uncultured Pirellula sp.; assembly: GCA_964633125.1. Taxonomy (GTDB): domain Bacteria; phylum Planctomycetota; class Planctomycetia; order Pirellulales; family PNKZ01; genus PNKZ01. The sequence goes on from CAZWDN010000111.1 coordinate 11,585, forward strand.
GCACGCACAATGGGGCAATGGATTCCACCTGCTCGCGTCCTAAGTCATCAGGCCGCAAAGGCCTAGCGATGTGATACGCTCCGAACCAATACCAATAACCGAGGGCCAGAAACTGCACCAAGTGAACGAAGGCCATCATCGCGCCTTCAAACCACACTGTCTTTCGACCGTCGAAGTCACCCTCCGAAAAGATCCATGACAACGTGCAGAACAACGTCGACACGAACCAGTAGACGGACGTCATAAACAAATAGATCGCCAACAGACGAAATCCGATCGCCGCCCAATCGCGCGGTTTCATGAGCGATTCTCCTCGTCGCTCGGCAGAAGGAGCGGCAGTTCGTCGGCCGCAACTTCGACAGAAGCATCGGCCGTCGCCTGATCGCTTTGTTTGTGCTCATCGTCTATTAGCAGGGCCCGCTCGGTTCCGGCTGTCCGCAAGCGAAGAATACCTTGGGCAATTCCGCGTCGGCCGAGCATAAGATACGCACCGGACAGGAAACGCAGCAAAGGATCAACGAGTCGGGCAAATGCCTCGCGAGAAGAATCCGCCGGCTCATCTCGATCTTGCGACAAGATGATCCACTCAAGACCAAAACTCATTACTTCCACAAACGCCGGAGCGGCCATCCAAACGCCGACGACGACACTTGCAAGGGCCAACATGTCTAGCGAAGTAAGCCCCGTCGCCACGATCGGCTCCGGGTCGTCGTCCATCATGCGTGCGGCGTAAACGGGCGCACGGAACCAAATCAACGCCGAGGCGATGGCCCAACCAATGCCTCCCAGTAGCGGAGTCCTGTCCGATAGGAGGTAATCCGAGCTATGAGAGGGCCATAAAATACCGACGTACGCAACGCCCGAGCAAATCGCCACCCAGCCGTAGCCGAACATGGCCAGCGCCAAGATTCGGCAAGCAACTTCGGCGATCTCGCGACGCGTCATGAATTAACCGCCGAGGAACTTTAGTCGGCCGCGCGGGCCGTGGCTATCAAGTGGATAAACTCGCGGTTGCTCTTGAACTTCGCAAGCTTGGCCGTGAGTTGTTCCATCGCATCGGTCGGGTTCATGGTCGCCAACGTGCGGCGCAGCATGTTCACCGCATGCAACGTGTCCGGATCGAGCAACTTCTCTTCGCGGCGCGTGCCCGATTGAGAAATGTCGATGGCCGGCCAAATCCGGCGATCGGCGAGCTTGCGATCGAGCACCAGTTCCATGTTGCCGGTGCCTTTGAACTCTTGGAAAATGAGCTCGTCCATGCGACTGCCGGTGTCGATGAGCGCGGTCGCGACCACGGTTAAAGATCCACCTTCTTCGAAGGCGCGGGCCGTCGCGAAGAGCTTCTTCGGGATGTCCATCGCCTTGGTGCTGATACCGCCGGACATCGTGGCGCCTTGGTTGCCGACCCACTTATTGAAGGCCCGGGCCATGCGGGTGATGGAGTCCATCAGCAAAAAGACGTCGTGCCCTTCTTCGACCAAGCGCTTGCAGCGCTCGACGACGAGTTGCGAGAGACGCACATGGCTTTCGACGTCGCGATCCAAGCTGCTGGCGATCACTTCGCCCTGCACGCAGCGTTTCATGTCGGTCACTTCTTCCGGACGCTCGTCGACCAACAGGACGAAGAGCTTCAGCTCCGGATGGTTCTGCGAAATGGCGGTGCTGATGTTCTGCAACAGCATCGTTTTGCCGGTGCGCGGCGGAGCGACGATCAGCGCCCGTTGCCCCTTGCCGAGCGGCGTGAGCAAGTCCATGACGCGATTGCTGAGCGGCTGCTGACCGATTTCCAAGCGCAGCCATTGCTCGGGATTGATCGGCGTCTTTTGGTCGAACGCCTTGATGTTGACGTATTCTTCCGGCTTCATGCCGTCGACGTCGACGATCTCACGGACGCGCGGACCTTCCTGCTTGCGGTTCTGCTGGGCCAGGGCGTTGATCATCACCCCTTCGCGGAGCCGGAAGCGCTCGATCATCGTGCCGGGCACGAAGGCGTCGGTACGTTCGCGCGTGTAATTGTTCGACGGGCTACGAAGAAAGCCGTAACCGTTGGGGTGCAACTCCAGAATCCCGGCGACCGGATCGAGCTGCGGCGGCTGGTGCTGCTGAGGAGCGAAACCTTCGGCTCCTTCGACGGGGACTTGCGACGGATCGGCATTGGGATCGATCACCCCTTCGCCGAACTCCGGACGCGGTTCGCGCGGCACGTTGGGATCGTAGCGACGCGGCCGACGATTGCGGTTTTGGCCGCCGCGATAGCCGCCGCCTCCGCCGCCGCCATAACCGCCGCCGCCGCCGTGGCCGTTGTTGTTGCCGGGACCTCCCTCACCGCCGCCGCCGCCACCGCCGTAATACCCACGACCTTGACGGCCCCGTCCCCGACGCTTCTTCGACATAACTTCTAACCCTG
>CAZWDN010000112.1:0-13927 GCA_964633125.1 uncultured Pirellula sp.
AGAAGTTGTTGCCGAACTATCCTTTCGTCATGCACGGTTCGAGTAGTGTGCCGAAAGAGTGGGTCGATCGCATCAACAAAGCCGGCGGCAACATGCCCGACACAAGCGGCGTGCGCGAGGGAGACTACCTCCCGGCGGCGAAGCTCGGCGTGACTAAGGTGAACATCGACACCGACGGTCGCTTGGTTTGGTGCGCGATTCTCCGCGAAACCTTCCGCGACAAGCCGTCGGATTTCGATCCGCGCACCTCGGGCAAGCCGTTCATGGCCGCCTACGCCGAGTTCATCACGCATAAGAACCAAATGCTCGGCTCGGCCGGACAATTGGAAGGCGTGCGCCAGTCGCTGGCCGCTAAGGTTTAAGACTTCGCCGAGAGTTCGACGATTCTCAACGAGCCCGAGGAACGAGCTTCCTCGGGCTCTACTTTTGCGCCGTTGCTATTGCTTGGTGACTTTCCAATCCATCGTGTACCGGGCGCCGTCCACTTTTCCCTTACCTGTCGCATAGTAGTGGAATTGTTGTAGCCATGGGAGCGTTTTCACGCCGAAGTGAATCGTGTCGACTTTCAACTCCGGGTCGACGTGCATCGTGAGAAAATCTCCGGCATCATGGCCGAAGTAGCCAGTCTTTTCCGCGGACTTGTCATGCAGCACGGCCGACGACAAGTCGACCGGCACCCAGCCGACGCCCGCCGCGAAGAATTCCGCCTTCACATGCGTTTGATAGTAGCGAACGCCGCTAAGCGACGCCGACGGCTCGGCCGACTTCGCCCAACAGCCGGAGAGCACCCGCGCCGGAATGTCGTTGGCCCGCAGCGCCGCGACGAATAGCACCGCCATGCCGCCGCAATCGCTTTTGCCGACGGTACAGACGTGGGCCGCGTTGCGCGTCATTTGTGCCGCATATTCGTACTCGCACGATTTCACGACGGCCAGAAAAACGCGCCGTCCGAAGTCGACGTCGTGTTCTTGTTTGCGACGACGCAGTCGATGTTCGTCGAGCCAATGGACGAAATGGGTTGATGCGAAGTCAAACATCGGAGACTTCCGAAGCGCCGCGTCGCGTTCGGACTTGGTCAGTGGAGCAACCACGGGTCTCTTCTCTTGGTCGCCCAGTTGCGTTAAGTGCCTCGAATAAAGTGTTGCGTGAAACTCCGACATTGCCGCCATGCGCTTAACATTTGTTTCGCTCGAAACGGGGATTCGCGCTCGAAGCAACGGGCGGCGTAGCTCGCCGGTTTCGGTGTATGGAAGGCCAAATGGCTCAAGCTTGGCGGTTTGAGCCGCTTGGCCCGGCAACGTCGGCGGCTTGGCGACGAACAGAATCCATTCCGTGGCTTGCAGTTGCGGCGCGTCGATCTCAAACCGCAGAACGGCATGCACGCGTTGCGCCTCGGTCGTAATCAACGCATAGGGAGATTCGGCGGCCTGTGCGGCGGCGAAGCCGTATATCCAGACGAATGTTGCGAGCGCAACGACCCCAAGTTGGTTTGCCGCGTAATCCAGTGTTCGTTTATGCATCGCGCGCTTCATAATTGATCGCATCGAATGAATTCCGTCCGCCGCTTTGCGTCGATTCGCTCGTCGGCATATTATCACGCTGGTGGTGTTCGTGCCGCGATGAATCCTTCGACGGGAGCAACAGTGATGAAAACTCGCCTCAACCACTTCTCGCGCCGGTCGCGGATTCCCCTTCTTCTTGCGGTGATTTTATACTTCTGGGCCGCGAGTTGCGTCGAGCATGCGTCGGCGCAAGCCGTTCCCGCGGCGCCCGCTCCGGTTGCGGCGTCCGGTCGGATGAACGTGTTGTTCATCATGGCCGATGATTACCGTTTCGAACTCGGCGCGTTCGGATCCCCCGCCCTGACGCCGAATCTCGACCGCCTCGCGGCCCGCGGCGTCTCGTTCACCCGGGCCTATTGCCAACAGGCCCTGTGCAATCCGTCACGTTCGTCGATGCTCACCGGCCTGCGACCGGACACGCTCGGCCTCTGGTGCAACAGTATCCATTTTCGCGAATTGAAGCCCGACGTCGTTACGCTGCCGGAGCAGTTCAAGAAGCACGGGTACACGACGCGCGACGTCGGCAAGATCTTTCACAACTGGCACACCAAGGTCCACGGCGACGCGCAATCGTGGAGCGCGACGGAATATTTGCACTACGCCAACCATGGCGACGACAAACCGATGGTCGACGGCAAAGTCCCGCCGAGTCTGGCGACGGCGCCCAAGTGCGAACGAGCCGACGTGCCGGACAACGCCTATTACGACGGCCGCGTAGCCGACGAAGCCGTACGGGTGCTCGAATCGCTGGCCGGTCAACCGTTCTTCCTCGCGGTAGGCTTTTGGAAGCCGCACGCCCCGTTCAATTCTCCCAGCCCGTATTGGGAACTCTATGATCGCGTGCGATTGCCGAAGGCGATTGTCGAACCGCCGATCAACGGCCCCGAAATCGCGCTACATCCCGGCAGCGAGATTCGCGGGACGCCTCCCAATCAATTGGACTTTACGCCGGAGCAAGTCGCGGAGCTCCGGCACGGCTACTTTGCCAACATCGCCTACATGGATCGGCAGGTCGGCAAACTCTTAGCGGCGCTCGACGCAACCGGCCTCGCCGCGTCGACGCTCGTCGTATTCGTCTCGGACCACGGCTACCACGTTGGCGAGCATGGCTTGTGGGGCAAGACGTCCACTTACGAACTCGACGCCCGCGTGCCGCTGATTATTTCGCAACCCGGCAATCCCACACCCGGAGCGCGCAGCGATGCCCTCGTCGAACTCGTCGACCTCTATCCGACGCTGTGTGAACTTTGCGGTATCCCGAAGCCGGAAGGTTTGGACGGGCTGAGCCTGCGACAAGTGCTCGGGTCTCCCTCGGCCCAAATTCGCCAAGGCGCTTTCACGCAAACTCCACGGCCGCAATACTTCGACCGTACCGAGAAGAAGGTACCGGAAGCGATGGGGTACGCCGTTCGCACGGAGAGGGCCCGTTATGTCGAATGGCGCGAGTGGGGCACCGACCGCATCGTGGCCCGTGAGCTCTACATTCACAAAGACGATCCGGGCGAGATGAAGAACGTCATCGACGATCCCCGTTTTCAGGGCGAGGTCGATCAGGCGGCCAAGCTGATTCAAAAGCAATTTCCGACGAATACGCCGTAGTTTTAAGCAAAGTTTGGTGCATGCCCCCCGATGGTTTCCCGAGTCGGTTCGTCAATCGCCTCGGGAGTATCTCTTGTTACACTGAGTGGCATGAACCGCGAAATCGGCAATAGCGGCGTCGCAGGCTCCGGCAACTTCGCGACCACGCAATGGAGCGTGGTCTTGCGCGCCGGAGGTAAAAACGATCCGTCGAGCGCCGCGGCGCTCGCGGATTTGTGTCGCGCCTATTGGTATCCGTTGTATGCATATGCGCGACGTCGAACCGGCAACGTGCATACGGCCCAGGATCTAACGCAAGACTTTTTCGCTTCGATCGTCGAGCGAAACACCGTGGCTCTCGCCGTGCCGGAGCGCGGCAAGTTCCGTGCGTTTCTCTTGACCTCGCTGCGCAACTTTCTGGCGAACGCTCACGAGCGCAATGGTGCGCAGAAACGAGGCGGCCGTCATGCCCCGCTTTCGTTCGATTTCGATGCCGGCGAATCGCGCTGGAGTTTGGAGCCGGCGTGCGATGAAACGCCGGAACGGGTATTCGAACGTGATTGGGCCCTGGCGCTTCTGGATGCCGTGCTGCAACGTCTCCGAGCCGAATTCGTCGCCGCAGGAAAAGAGCGACGGTGGGAGCTCCTGCAACCGACTCTTACCGGTGGGCGTAGCGAAGGGTTTTCCTATGCAGACCTCGCGGATCGTTTAAGCGTAAGTGAGGACGCGGCCCGGCAAGCGGCGCTCCGCCTTCGTCGGCGTTATCGCGAGCTTTTGCGCGAGGAAGTATCTCGAACCTTGGCCGACGATGCGGACGTCGAGGAAGAGATTCGAGGGTTGTTTGCGGCGCTCGGTTCCTAAGGTTTTGCAGAATGGACGGAATTCCGCGTCACGTTCGGAAAGTTTCCCTGTAGAGCTTGGTAGCTCCCATCCTTTCAGCGGAAACCACGACCATGAACGACATTCGTAGATGTCCCGAGTGCGGCAGCCCGATCCCCTCGGGCGCTCCCGGAGGAATGTGCCCGAAGTGCCTACTGGCAGCCGGCTTAGAAAGCCGCGGCGGTCCGGCAGGCGTCGCGGCGACGCAGGCCTCGCCCAACCCTAGCGGCGGCTTTGTTCCACCCGAGCCGGAAGAACTGGCCGCGAGGTTTCCGCAGTTGGAGATTCTCGAACTCTTGGGCAAAGGGGGCATGGGAGCCGTCTACAAAGCCCGACAGCGCGAACTCGATCGCCTCGTCGCCGTGAAGATCTTGCCGCCGGAAATCAGCCGAGATCCGGCCTTTGCCGAGCGGTTCACTCGCGAAGCTCGGGCCTTGGCGCGTCTGAGCCATCCGAACATCGTCGGGGTCTACGACTTTGGGCAGACCAAGGCGCCGGCCGTTCACGCTCTCGGCTCGTCGGAAACTCCGCTCTTCTACATCGTCATGGAATACGTCGACGGAGTGAATCTTCGCCAAGCGATTCAAGCCGGCTCCATCGCCCCCAAGGAGGCGCTTGCCGTCGTACCGCAAATCTGTGCGGCATTGCAGTTCGCGCACGACGAAGGAGTCGTGCATCGCGACATCAAGCCGGAGAATATTCTGGTCGACAAACGGGGGCGGGTGAAAATCGCCGACTTCGGCCTCGCGAAGATCATGGAGAGCGCCGGCAACGAGTCTCCCGCCAACCTCGCGCAACTTACGGCGACTCATCAAGTGATGGGCACGCTTCGGTACATGGCCCCCGAACAGTTGGAAGGCACCCATACGGTCGACCATCGGGCCGACATTTATTCGCTAGGCGTCGTCTTCTATGAACTACTCACCGGCGAACTCCCGATCGGCCGCTTCGCCGCGCCGAGCAAGAAAGTGCAGATCGACGTTCGTCTTGATGAAGTCGTGCTGCGAGCTTTGGAGAAGGAGCCCGAGCTGCGCTGGCAGCATGCGAGCGACGTGCGTACGGAAGTGGAGGCGATTGTCGGCGACATGCCGATTGCCGCGCAGAGCATTGCGGCCGCAATGCCGTCCCGTTCGTTATCAGGCCGAACATCTGCTACCGCCGACCGCGTTTCCCGCGGTTCCGGACTGCTTCTCCTTGTTACGGCAATTCCTACGGCGCTGTTGATTGTGATTGCGAACAGATTTGGCGGGGCATTTCTCGATTCGCTTCGGGGGCACGACGGTCGCGTTGTGGAACTCGGCGGAGAATGGGGCATCGGATCGACGACGCAAAGCGTTCAGCTCGCCATCGTGCTCATCTCCTGCGGATTGTTTGCTTTGATGTTGTCCGGCATCGTCCTAACACTTCACCGTTGGGCGCTGGCATCTGCCGAGCGTATGACTGATCCGCGCGCCAAGGCGCTCATTTTAGTGCGAGGACCTGCGATCGGTCTGATGGTCATGACGTGCGGCGTGGCGGCCCTGGGGGGCGTGTTTTTTCTTTGGGCCTTCGGCGACGCATGGTTCGGACCTTCGAATCGTAGCCTGCCTTCGGGCGATCCGCCGCCGGCCGACATGCCCGTTTGGATGTCGATCGGCGGTGTGGTCGGCGCCGCGTATTGGGTGTTCGGATTGTTTCGTATTTGGGTCGCGGCGGTCGAACTCTTGGCGCTCAAGTCTCGTCTAAGCGCTGACGAGGTCGCGAGTCGGGCAATGCTGCCCCATATGAACGCGCTGGTGTTTCTGCCGGTTGCCCTGTGGGTTCAGGCGGTGCTGGCTCGCGACGATGTTCGCGGAGCGTTTCCGCTCGAACCGGAGAAGCAAGCCGAGCCGGAACAATCTACGCTCCCGGCCGCCGGTCCTCGCTTCTCGCGAACGGCGATCGTCGGCGCCGTGTGGGCACCGCTGTTCGTGGCGTTGTTCGCCGTGATGTTCACCTGGCATCAGTCGACCGGCATCGCTGGCGCCTCATCGCCGCCTCCACGTCCTTCGCTATGGTTGCTCGTACCGCTCGGAGTTGCGACGTTGCTCGGGGTCGCCGCCCCTTTCGGTACGACGATTCTTGGGTTTGTCGCCATCGGCCAGATTCGCCGCTCAGAAGGAAAACTGCACGGGCTTCCGTTGGCCGTCGCCGACGCGATTTTGTATCCGTTACTGTTGCTCGATGGATTAATTGTTACGGCGGTCGTTGTCGTGTTTGCGATCGTCACCGGCTCCGAGCCGGGGCCAAGTAATGCGGCTGTGGCGATCGCATTCCCAATGATTGCCCTGGTAGACTTCTGGATTGCTCGTGTGACATGGCGTGCGGCATCAGGCGCCACACGTGGTATTGCGATGCCGCGTATGGAAGCGAACTCTGTGAGCGCGTCCAGGGCGTCGGCGTCGAGCGCTTCGGATCAACGGCGGCGGGTTGGAGGGGCCGTAATACTCGTTTGTGCGTCGCTCCAAGTCGTTTCGGCGATTATTGCGACGTTATTCCTGCTCGGAGTATTCGGCGATCCGGCCGACTGCGACACCTTTTTCCAAGACACCGAGGCGCGATGGCTTCTGCTTCTCGGCCAAGCGATCGCGTTCATTCTGGGAATGTGGAGCGGCGTCGGCTGCCTGGCGCTCAAGACGACTGGTGAAGCGAAGATGGCCCGAAGCGGCGGAAAGTCGCTACTTGTGCCCCTGACGCCGAGTTGGATCGTCACTTGCGTGCCGACGCTCTGGGCCGCCGGACTGCTGAAGGAGTAGCGCGAACGCGACGAACCTTACGAACTGCCGTTACTCCACCGTGCCTTGCAGTTCGCGAATGAACTTCACGCCGGGGTTGCCTCCCTTGCCGGTGAGATACTCGGCGACGTAGCGCATCCGGTCGCGCGGCTTTTCCGGCACTTGGAAGTTATCGCCCTTTTGCAGAATCGGCCGGTGTTCGGTGATGCCGCCGAATTCGCGCGTACCGGCCGCTTGGCAGGGGAACCAGTAGCCTTTGCCGTCGGCGTCTTCCAGATAGAACTCCGGATAGCAATGGTCGGGCACCCAAACAATGCGGGCCGGAATGTTGGAAGCTCGGCACAGCGCGATGAAGAGCGAACTAAGCTCTTCGCAATCGCCGTTACCGTCTTGCAGCGCACGCAGAGCGCCCTTGATCGGGCCGTTGACGTATTCGACGTGTTCGCGCGTCCAATCGTAGATTGCTTCGACCTTCTTCCAGGCCGAGTCGTCTTTGTGCGCGACCATCAGTTCTTTGGCGATGCCGCGAATCTTGGAATGGCTGCTCTCGATCAGCGGGCTGGGCAGCAAAAACTGCCGCAGTTCCTTCGGCATTTTTTTGTCGTTGGGCAGCACGTAAATGCTCGGGTCGGTCGGCGGCGTGAGCGAGAAGCGGCGTATCTCCAACGTGACGACGGCTTTCGCTTCGTCGCCGGGCGCGATATACGGCATCGAGACGAGCATCTGTTTCACGGTGCCGCCGAGCGTGCGGTAGTCGACCTTTTGTACGTTCGGCGACATCTCTTCGCTGATCACTTGCACGGTCTGCTCCGGCCAATCGATCGGCAGCGGAGCCGTACCGTAGATGCCCGTGCAGGGGCCTCCCTTGGCGGTGATGATCATGCCGATCTGATAACGCTGCGTAAGGTCCTTGGCGAGTTGCGGGCCTTTGCCGTCGGGGGCCGGACCAAATTGCGAACTCGGGGCGACGCCGAATCCTGGCGCTCCGCCGCCGGTGCCGAAGGCGTTGGCGGCCGGAGGCGTAACGGCTTTCGGACCAACGGCAGGTTGTGCCGAACTCGGTCCACCAAATGTTTGGGCGGCCGCAGGTGTACCCCAGGCCGGCAGTCCGCAGAACAGAATCACGAACGCAAATTGGACGGCAATCTTCACAGGCCGAGCCTCCCGTAAGTCGGTATCGGCCTCCAAGTTGCCGAGTGCGGATATCCGCGCTATTTCTACTAGTTTAACTCATTGCAGCGCGAGCATTTCACCCGACGTTCGCGCCCCGCTCGTTTGAAACGCTGGTAAGTCGCTGCAACCCAATGGCATGATGAGCTTTACAGCGTGCTCCGGCGACGCCCGGCCGCCGCTGGAAGTTTGACTCGACACCCCGCAGCGCTATAATTTCGGCGTCGAAACCTATTGTTAGGTAAATACTTGCGGCAAACGGGCGAATAGCTACCAGGATCAGTACCGGAACCGACTCGGGGATCGCGAAAGCGTCTCGCGGCCCGGTTCCGGTCCCAGGGGTTCGTTGCGTTTTACAGGTCCGCACCGACGTGACGGAGGTACGTTCGGCCCACCATGATGCACCTTATTCAGCCGTCGAAGCAACGCTCTGCGACAGCACGCCGGTCGCTTCTTGAAACGGCTTTGGTCGGATGGTTTGCGGTTGCGGTTTGCGCGTCGTTCGTCGTTGCTCAAGACGCGAACCCACGCCCGGCCGCCGCGAAGCCCGTCGTAGGCAAGGGCGGTGACGTCGACAACGGGGACGCAAAGCCGAAGTTTGGTCCCAACGGCGAGCCGCGCGTCGGCAAATATCTGCGGATCGGTTCTCCGATAACGGATCAGGTACGCAATCGCGTGCGGCGAACCGTCGAATCGTTCGTCGCACAAGCCAAACAACGCGGCCAGTGGCCGGTGTTGATCTTCGAGATTCAATCAGGGCGCACGGAATTTGGCGCCGCCGCCGAGTTGGCCAAATATCTCACCGGAGCGAGCCTCAACGGTGCGACCACGGTCGCCTACGTTCCCAAATCGCTCACGGGGCACGGCGTGTTGATTGCGCTGGCTTGCAACGAGATCGCAATTCACAAAGACGGCGTCAACGAAACGACGGAGTTCGGCGACGCGAGCATCTACGACGCCTCGGTCGATCAGGTGATGACCGCCGGCTATCGTGAGATCGCCGAAAAGCGCCGGACGGTGCCGCTGCCGATCGCGCTCAAGATGCTGGATAAGAATCTCGAATTGCTCCAAGTGGAGACCGAGAGCAGCCGCGAGTTCGTATTGCGCGGCGATCTCGACGAACTCAAGAAACGTAAGGCGGTGAGCGACCCCAAGGTCATCATCGCCGCCGGCCGCCCCGGTTTGTTTACGTCCGCGCAAGCGCAGGATTTGGGCATCGTCGGCGCGGCGGTCGCCGATCGCCTGGAACTGATGCAGGAACTCGGCTTGCCGCGCGGCGCTTTGGAAGAAGATCCTTCCATCGACGGCGATTGGCGCACCGTACGCGTCGACATTAAAGGAGCGATCAAGGAGGAAATGATCCGCGAGCGCATGAAGGCGGTCGAAGATCAAATTCGCGACAACGACGTCAACTTTATTTGCGTCTACATCGATAGCCCCGGCGGCGCGTTTGCCGGCAGCGCGAACTTGGCCAATACGCTCAAAGGGCTCGACCCGAGCAAACGCCGCACGGTCGCCTACATTCCGAAGCAGGCGCGGGGCGATGCGGCCCTGATTGCGCTGGCCTGCGACCAAATTGTCATGGGGCCCGGTGCGCAGCTGGGCGGCAGCGGGGAAGCGACCGTCGAAGAGCGGGCGTTGGCCAACTACGAAGCGACGTTTCGCGGCATCGCTCAGGAAAAGTTTCATTCCCCCGCCCTGGCGGCGGCCATGATCAATCCGGGAATCGAAGTCTATCGTTATACGCACAAGACGAGCGGGCTTACGGAATACTTCACCACGGACGACGTCGCCGAACGCCCCGATGCCGCCCAATGGGTACAGGGGGAACGCGTGCATGGTCCGCCGAGCAATTTGCTCCTCTCCGGCACGCGGGCCAAAGAACTGGGCCTGGCGCTAGAGACCGTCGGGGATTTCGCGGAATTTCGCGCATTGTACGGGCTGAACGATGATCCGCGCTTGGCTGAGCCCAATGCGGCCATGCAACTCATCGCGGCGCTCAATAGTCCGGGCCTGAGTTTGATTCTGCTGCTGATCGGCGGGGCGGCGCTCTACGCGGAGTTGCATACGCCGGGCGTCGGCGTCGGGGCGTTCATCGCGGCCGTTTGCTTCCTGCTGTTTTTTTGGAGCAGGTATTTGGGCGGCACCGCCGGATGGTTGGAAGTGCTGTTGTTCGGCATGGGCGTGATTTGCATTCTCTTAGAGATTTTCATTTTTCCGGGAGTCGGCGTATTCGGGCTCGGCGGCGGCATTCTCGTTATCGCTTCGCTCGTCTTGGCCAGCCAGACGTTTGTGTTGCCCCACAATGATTACCAGATGGAGCATCTGCAAACGTCGCTCTTGGTGATCGTCGGCGCGATCGGCGGCACGCTCGTGACGACGGCAGTCATGCGACGCTATTTGCCCCATGCGCCGGTGTTCAATCGCGTAATCCTTTCGCCCCCGTCGGGAGACGAACTGACGGAGCTCTCGCGCCGCGAGTCGCTCGGAGCGTTCGATCACTTGCGCGGCGCCCGTGGTACGACGACGACGCCGCTGGTGCCCGGCGGAAAGGCCCGCTTCGGCGATCAATTGGTCGACGTGGCCAGCGAAGGAGACTTCATCGATCGCGGCGCGCCCATCGAAGTCGTGGAAGTGCAGGGGACGCGCATCGTCGTGCGCGCGGTCGGCGGCTAACGTAGTCGGCCGTTGGATATTGAAAGTTCGCATCGCCGAGTCGTTCGCATGCGCCGCCCCGCTCGGGTAGAATACTTACCGTTGCCGCGACGTTTGCCGATGTCGCGGCTCATCGGGGCTCAGAGTGATTTGATATGGCGTCGCCGTTAGCTTGGGCCATCGCGCTGTTGGCGTTTGGGATGTTGATCGTCATTGTGGAGATGTTTCTCCCTAGCGGCGGCGTTTTGGCGGTCATCGCCACTTCGGCCGTCGTGGCATCTATCGTGATGGCGTTCCGGCATTCATCGGAAGCCGGCGTCGGGTTCATGGCCGTCGCCGTTCTGGGAACGCCGTTGCTCTTAGCGTTGGGCTTTAAACTTTGGCCGCGTACGCCGCTGGGCAAACGCATTCTGCTCGACGTGCCGACGGGAGACGACGTGCTGCCCGATCCGGATTTGCGCAAACAATTGCGCGAACTGGTCGGCCGCATCGGAGCCGCCAAGTCGTTGATGTTGCCGGGGGGGCCCGTCGTGGTCGACGGCGTCACCTACGACGCCCTGAGCGAAGGAACGGCCGTGCAGCCCGGGCAGCGCGTGAAAGTGATCGAAATCCGAGGCACGCGCATCGTTGTTCGCCCGACGGACGAAGACCTACCCCCGGAATCACTCGACCCGAACGATCCGCTCAACGTCACGATCGACAAGCTGGGGCTGGAGCCGTTTGATCGGTTGCAGTAGTCATCGATCGATCGTGCGACTCAGACGAATCGAAGCAGCGCGTAGCTTTTCTTGCCGCTGCGGAGCACCATGACCGATTCGCCGGCCAAGTGTTCGGCGGTGAGGTTCGTTGCCGGGTCGTCGATGCGGCGATTACTCACGTAGGCGCCCCCCTGCTGCACGGAGCGGCGGGCGTCTCCTTTCGACTTCGCGAGTCCCGCCGCGACCAGCGCGTCGACGATATTCAATCCGACATCGAGTCCGGAACGCGGCGCTTCCTTGCTCGGCACGTCGGCGAAGATTTCGCCGAGTTCCGAGTCGCTCAGCTTGTCGATCTCCGCACCGAACAGAATTTGCGACGCCCGTTGCACCTTTGCCAAGGCGGCTTCCCCATGCACGAGCTTCGTGAGTTCTTCGGCCAGCTTCACCTGGCTTTCGCGCTTGCCGGGGTTTGCGGCACGGGCCGCGTCGAGGGCGTCGAGTTCCTCATGGCTTAGGTCCGTAAAGAAGCCGAGGCAACGCGCGACGTCGGTGTCGGGCAGGTTGATCCAGTATTGGTAGAAGACGTACGGCGACGTCTTTTCCGGCGCAAGCCAAATGGTGCCGGACTTTTCCGATTTCCCCATCTTGCGGCCTTCGCTATCCGTCAGGAGCGGGCAGGTCATGCCGAACAGTTGCACGCCCCGCATGCGTCGGGCTAGGTCGATGCCGGCCGTGATGTTGCCCCATTGATCGCTGCCGCCGACCTGCAATTCGCAGCCGTGCGTTTCGTTGAGCTTCACAAAGTCGTACGCCTGGAGCAGCATGTAGCTGAATTCCGTATAGCTAAGGCCCGAATCGGAGCCGAGGCGCGCTTTTACGGAATCTTTGGCCAGCATCATGTTGACGGAGAAGTTCTTTCCGACGTCACGTAAGAAGTCGAGGTACGAGAACGGCCCGATCCAATCGAGGTTGTTCAGCAATTGAGCGCCGTAGGGGCCGTCGAAGTCGAGAATCTTCTTCATCTGCGCCCGCATTCCGGCGACGTTGGCTTCGATCGCTTCCTTCGAGAGGAGATTGCGCTCGTCGCTCTTTCCGCTGGGGTCGCCGATCATGCCGGTCGCCCCGCCGACAATCGCAATCGGCCGATGCCCGGCCTTTTGGAAACGGCGCAGAATCATCATGCCGACGAGATGTCCGACGTGCAGGCTATCGGCCGTGGGGTCGAAGCCGGCGTAAAGCGTCCGCGGCTTTTCGGCGAGCCAAGCGGGCAGGCCGGCGTCGTCGGTCGTTTGATGCACCATGCCCCGGCGGCGAAGATCGGCGAGAACGTCCATGAGAATTGAAGTGCGGGTCGGAGTTAAGGGGTGAATTGCCGGAACGATAGTCGGTCAGCCGCAATGTATCGCAGAGCGCGAACATTCGCGCCGTGACTATTTCCACATGTCGTCATCCGCAAACGGATGCGCCGGGCCGAATGATTTCGGTTTCGGCAAGGCCTTGAGCGCGTGTTCGGCGAAGCGCAGATCTTCCTGCGTCGTGATTTTCAAGTTAATCGGCGACCCGGTGACGACGGCGACTTTGCGCCCCAGGCGTTCGACGAGTTGCGCGTCGTCCGTCGCTTGGAATCCGGCGCGGGCCGCGTAGGCGTCGAGCAGCAGTTGTCGCTGGAATACCTGAGGGGTTTGGGCCTCCCAAAGGTTCGCGCGCGAGACGGTTTCCTGGATATTGCCGTGGTCGACGCGTTTCAGTGTCGCGGCTATCGGGAGCGCCAGAATCGCCGCATCGCACTTTTCCGCCGCCTCGAAGACGCGCCCGATCCATTCGTCGGCGATGCAAGGCCGGGCCGCGTCGTGAACGGCGATGAAGTCGATGTCCGGCTTGACGCGGGCCAGCGCGTTTTGAATCGAATCGGCCCGTTCTTCCCCGCCGTTGACGACGTCGATGCCGAGAATCATGACGTTGGCCGCGAACTTACGATCGAACTCTTCACGATCTTCGGGCGAGATCACGACGAGCACCTGCTTGACGTCGCCGCGGGCCAGGAATCGTTCGGCCGAATGCAACCACACCGGTTTGCCGGCCAACGGCGCAAACGGCTTCTTATAGTGCTTGTCGCGAAAGCGACTGCTCTTCCCGGCGGCGGGCAGGATGACGGCAAACTTCGACACGACGACACGCTCTTCGGTTGGACGTACGGACAATCGTTCCATTGTCCGAACACGCCGGCGAGCGTCAAGGACGGCTTTTCCTGTTCGCCACGATGCACGGCCGAGCGCGCCGGCCGGCTATGCAATCGCTCCGTAGATCGGGCGTCCGGCAGCGATCGGCAGCGGCCGGTTCGCCGCGTCGCGCACTTCCGTGTCGTAGGGAATGCCGAGCAGATGAAACATCGTCGCCGCCACGTCGTCGGGCGTCGCCGGTTCGCGGTCGGGCATCGCGCCGTGCTTGTCGCTCGCGCCGTGGATATAGCCGCGCTTTACGCCGCCGCCGGCGAGCAGCACCGTATAACAGCCGGGCCAGTGATCGCGCGAAACGCTCGAATTGATGCGCGGCGTCCGGCCGAACTCTCCCATCCAGACGACGAGCGTTTCGTCGAGCAAGCCCCGGTCGTCCAGATCGCTCAACAACGTCG
>CAZWDN010000113.1:0-13925 GCA_964633125.1 uncultured Pirellula sp.
TCGTGCGTGAGCATCGAGAGCGGGTTCGTCTGGTCGACGACTTGCGACAACTCGCCGCGGCCGAAGAAGTATTCGATGGCGGCCGACACGCTCTTGGGGTTCACCAAGCTGCGCGGCGTCATGTCGTCGACTTCCTTCAGGCTCATCCGTTCCTGCACCGTGCGGCGCAGCTTGAGGAAGCCCTTGCGGAGCTCGTCGGCGGCAAGTTCGTCGATCGTGCGGAGGCGGCGATTACCGAGGTGATCGATATCGTCGATTTCGGCGCGAGGATCGTCGGCGCGGAGACGCAACAGATAGCGCACCGAGGCGATGAGGTCTTCGGCGCGGAGCGTCATTTCCTCTTCGCTTACGTTCAGGCCGAGCTTCCGATTGATGCGGAAACGACCGACGCGGCCCAAGCGATAACGATTGGTGTCGAAGAACTTCTCGAAGAAGAGCGCGCGGGCCTTTTCCAGCTGCGGCGGGTTACCCGGACGGAGCCGTTGGTAGATCTTCAACAGAGCTTCTTCGTGGCTCTGGGTGTTATCTTCTTGCAGCGTGTTGAAGATGATCGGATCTTTGACGTCTTCCATCACCTCGATCGACGTGACGCCGGAGGTGCAGATGAGTTCGGCGACGTTCTTCGTGATCTTCTGGCCGCTCTCGACCATGATCTCGCCGGCGCGATCGCTCGAAGCCGGATAGACGACGTCGGTGACGGCGATCTTGTTCTCGATCTTGCCGACGCTGCGGCCGTCGACGACCTTGACCGTTTCGGTTTGGTAGAAGCAGCGAATCAGCTCGGCGTGCGTGCCGTACTTCGGGTCCATCGCGCGGAGCAGCGTGCTCGCAGCGAACTTACCGCTTTGGTCGATGCGCACGACCAGCACGTCTTTCTTCGTGACGTTGAGTTCGATCCAGCTGCCGCGCTCGGGAATGATGCGGCACGAATGGAGGCGCTTGTCGAGCCCTTCCATTTCACTGATGAAGTCGACGCCGGGGCTGCGATGCAACTGGCTCACCACGACGCGTTCGGCACCGTTGATGATGAACTCGCCGCCGCCGAGCATGATCGGCATGTCGCCGAGATAGACTTCTTCCTCGACCGGCTGCTCTTTGTTGAGCCGGAGCCAAACCTTGAACGGCCGACCGTAGGTGAGGCGCAACTGACGGCATTCGTCCGGCGTATAGCGCGGCTTGCCGAGTTCGTAGCGCAGATATTCCAGCTTGAGCGTCTTATCGTAGCTCTCGACCGGGAAGATCTCGCGCAGTACCCCTTCGATGCCGTGATCCTTCCGCTTGTCGGCGGCGGTATCGAGTTGCAGGAACGTGTCGTAGCCGCGGGTCTGAATGTCGGTCAAACTCGGAATGGTGTAGTATTCCGTGGTTTGTCCAAAACGGCGGATTTCCTTGGGTCGCAGACGTCGTTCTGCCGATGTCGCCATGAGGAATCGTGCTCCTGCGCGCTGCTGATAAGCGCTTAAAGATCGGAAGTCGCAAAGCTCGGCGGCACGGACGATTGCGGGGATCGCCGGACCGACGGAAAAATCTGGTCTATCGCTGCTGTTCTATCGCCGCCGTGATCGGGCGAGCCTCGGTGCCGGACGAGAACACGAAGCAACGCGGAATGCGCCGCGAACTTCACATGGTTGCGAACTCTCCACGACAAAACACGAACGCCGCCGCACCTCGCATGCCCTGACTTCAGGACAAGCACTGCCTTTTAGGCAAGCAAAGCGATGTGGGCGGATCGTGCCGCTGATGAGTTCGCAACCGCTGGAAGAACGTGGTTCCACGAAATACGCGTCTCGTCGACCTCGATATTCGCCACCACGACACGCCGGAAGTCTTGCGGACTTCGCGGCTTGCCGACGCAGGCCTAGGGAGCACGAAGCTCCCATAAGCCTGATGTGAACCGAACCAACCACGGCAAACCGTGATTGCGTCCGTAGTCGAGTGTTTCACCCGCGCCGACCCGTGCGGGCCGGTCGAGCGAAGCGACAACTACTTGACGGCAACCTTGGCGCCGGCGTCTTCGAGCTCTTTCTTGAGCTTGGCGGCGTCTTCCTTCGAAATGCCGCTCTTGATCTTGCTGGGAACGCCTTCGACTAGGTCCTTGGCTTCCTTCAGGCCGAGGCCCGTGGCGGCGCGGACGACCTTGATCACGCCGATCTTGTTTTCGCCGAACGCTTCGAGAACGACGTCGAACTCGGTTTGAGCTTCGGCAGCGGCGGCCGGAGCAGCGCCCGCGGCAGGACCGGCCATCATCACGGCGCCGCCGGCGGCCGCCTTGATGCCGTGTTCGTTTTCGAGGTAATCCGCCAATTCCTTGGCTTGCTTCAGCGTGAGAGCGACGATTTGGTCGCCCAGGCTCTTGGTGGCGTCAGAGTAGGTGGCAGCTTCGGACATGGAAACGTTCCTTTCAGAGCTTACTGACACGTCGCGCGTCGGACTGTCGCACGCACGGCACGTCGGGGGTTAATTAATGACTTGGTTTCGAGTTAGGGCAAGTATCACAAAACCGGACGGCAACTCGGAGAAGCAGGACACGGTCGCCGACGGTGTTGTCAAATTGGGCAAACAGGTGATTTCAAAGACCACGGAGCGAGTGATTAACCGGCGGCCTCGGCCGGGGCGGCCTCCGCCTCCCCTTCCGCACCTTCCGACTTGGTCTTGAGCTGGCCGGCGAGCTTTCCGCCGGGGCCGAGCAACAAGGCCGCGAGCTGTGCTCCCGGACCGAGGATCTGCCCGACGATCTTGCCGAGCACTTCTTCGCGGGAGGGCCACTTGCTGACGTCTTTGACTTCCTTGGCGCTGATCTTTTGACCATCGACCACGCCGCCGCGGGCTTCAAACGGGGCCATCGCCTTGTCTTCGGCGATCGCCACAATTTCCTTGGCGAGGTTGACGATGTCGGTCGAGCCCCAGACGACGGCGAGCGAACCTTCGGCTTGGTCGAAGGCGACGTTCAGCGGCGAGCCGCCGGTCGCTTGCCGAGCCAAACTGTTCTTCACGACCATCAGACTGATGCCCTTGCCCCGAAGCTTCGCGCGGAGCGATTGGTTCTTCACGGCGTCGAGGCCGGAGACGCTGACGAGCAGCGCATCATTGACGCCCGCAAGCTTCTTGCGGACATCGCTAATCAATAGGTTTTTAACGTACTTACTCATGGCAACCCTTTGCGGGGAATTTCGCTAACTGCGTGTATTCGTTGATTCAGATTCGGTGACTTTGTAATTCGGCGAGCAGCGACGGAACGAGGAGACTAGGTGGCAATGCGAATGCCCGGGCTCATCGTCGCACTGATCGAGATCGTCTTGACGTACTGGCCGCGAACGGCGTTCGGCTTGATGTGGTGGATGAACTCGACGAACGCCTTGAAGTTTTCGGCGATCTTTTCCGGCGCGAAGCTGATCTTACCGATGACGGCGTGCACGATGCCATAATCGTCGTTACGGAACTCGACCTTACCGGCCTTGTATTCCTTGACGGTCTTGGCGATTTCGGGAGTGACCGTGCCGGCGCGGGGCGAAGGCATCAAGCCGCGAGGGCCGAGCACCTTACCGAGCGGACCGACGAGGCCCATCATGTCGGGAGCGGCGATACAGACGTCGAAGTCGGTCCAGCCGTCCTTCACCTTCTTGGAAAGCTCTTCGGCGCCCACTTCATCGGCTCCGGCGGCCTTGGCTTGTTCGGCCATGTCGCCCTTGGCGAACACGACGACGCGAAGACTTTTGCCGATGCCGTGCGGCAACACGAGCGAGCCGCGAACGAGCTGGTCGGCCTGCTTCGGGTCGATGCCCAAGCGGACGGCGATTTCGATCGACTGATCGAATTTGGTGTTGGCGAATTCCTTCAACATCACGACCGCTTGGTCGATCGGGAGCGGATTCTTCGCGGGGGTCGGGTTCTTGACCGCGAGGGCCTTGAAACGTTTGCTTTGCGTGGGCATGAGACTGGCCGGTTGTTCGCTGACTGTGGTTCTTGTCTGTAATTGGTAGTGGATTGCGGGAGGTCAGACTCGTCGGTCGATTAACTTTTTCGCGGCCCAAAACCGCGGCAACGGACGACTGACCGGGGACTTATGCGTACTAGCCTTCGACGGTGATGCCCATGCTGCGCGCCGTGCCTTCGACCATGCGGCGGGCATGTTCGGCGTCGCGAGCGTTCAGGTCGGCCATCTTCATCTTCACGATGTCCATGACCTGCGCGCCGGTGACCTTGCCGACCTTGTCCTTGTTGGGTACGCCGGAGCCCTTGGCGAGGCCGGCGGCCTTCTTCAAAAGCGCCGCGGCGGGCGGGCTCTTTGTGGCGAAGTCGAACGAGCGATCATTGTAGACGTTGACGACCACCGGAATCGGCATGCCGCCGGCGTCACGCGTGCGTTCGTTGAACTGCATCACGAACTGACCGAGGTTCACGCCGAACTTACCGAGCGAGGTACCGACCGGGGGAGCAGGCGTAGCCTGACCGCCGGGAACTTGAAACTTGACGGATGCGACGAGTTGCTTTGCCATGGATCTGCTTTATTTCTGCGGTTACTTGTCTGCGAATGTTTGTATCGAGCGGGCGGCGCGATCGCCGATTTCTATACTTCCTCGAGTTGCCCGTGCTCCAACTCCACCGGTACGGAGCGCCCGAAAATGTTAATCATCACCGTCACGCGACCGTTCGACATATCGACGGCGTCAACTTCGCCTTCGTAGTTCTCGAACATGCCTTCGGTGATCTTGACCTTGTCCCCCTTCTTATGCTTGAAGGTGAACTTCGGCTGCTCTTCGGCCGCATCCTCCGGCTTCTGAATGATCTTCTTCAGCTCGGCGTCGGCCATCGGCACCGGCTTGCCGCCGGAGCCCGTGAAGTCGCCGATGCCGCCGGTTTCGCGAATCAGGAACCACGTGTCGTCGTTCAACTCCATGTTGACGACGATGTAGCCCGGGTAGAGCTTGCGCTTGACGACCCGCTTCTTACCGTTCTTAAATTCAGTGATCTTTTCGATCGGCACGACGATGTCGCCGAAGAAGCCGTCGAGCCCTTGAATGCGAATGCGGCGTTGCAGCGCGTCGCGAATGGAATCTTCGCGGTTGCTCTGCACCTTGAGGATGTACCACTTGCGCTCGCCCGTCGGCACAGGCTTTTTCTTTTCGGCGGCGGCGGCGGCTTCCATCCATGATTCGAGCGTGCTCTTCGACGGCTTGCCGGGCACGGCATTGGCAGGCGCGGAAATATCCGCGTCATCGGCGGGAGCCGAAGCCCCGTCGGTCGTGCCGACGGCATCGCCGCCCGACGCGGTTGCGTCTTGCGGCAGCTCATCGCCCGGTTGCTGCATGTCGTCCATTTCGCAATTCGTCCTATTTCACAAACTCGAACATCACACCCCGACCATCGCTCGCCGACTACCCCAACACGCCCAAGAACTGCAGCAGCACCTGCCACACCAGATCGTAGGCATACAAAATGATCGCCAGACCGAAGATCACGAACATCACCACGCTCGACGTATGAATCAGGTCGGTGCGCGTCGGCCACGAGACCTTCGTCATTTCCGCTTCCACGGAGATCAGAAAGTCCGCGAAGCGCGGCATGTTCACCAACCGAAAACTCAACCACCAACCGCCGAGCAACAGCGCGGCATCGATCACATAGCGCGTGTTAAGGTCGATTTCCGCGAAGTAACGGTGAAACGACCATACGCCCATAGCGATAATCAACGCCATTGCGCCAAACGTCGCCTGGCGCGTAATGCGCCCTTGGCTGCGTTTGTACAAGTCGGTGCTGAGCATCGAATGCCGCGCAGGTGTCGCGGCAACATCGCCATCTTTGGACATACAGCGTTCCTTCACGCCGCGCCTGGCCGGATTCGCTCGCGACTGAACCAATCGTTCACCGCGCAACAAGCCGACGCCGACGCTCTCCAGTAATCCGGCCTAAAACACGAACCCGAGACCCACAACCCGACCGCTCGTTCCAGCAGGGGCGGAGGGAGTTGAACCCCCAACCTGCCGCTTTGGAGACGGCTGCTCTGCCAATTGAGCTACACCCCTAACAGGTTCGAGGTTCAGGGTTCAAGGTTGAAGGCTCCCGAAGAACCCTGAACCCCGAACCCTGAACCGCCAAACCGATGAAACCCTACTCGAGAATCTTCGTCACGACGCCCGAGCCGACGGTCTTGCCGCCTTCACGGATGGCGAAACGCACCTTCTCGTCCATGGCGATCGGCGAGATCAACTCGACGGTGACCTTCGCGTTGTCGCCAGGCATGCACATTTCGGCGCCGCCCATCAAGCTCACACTGCCCGTCACGTCGGTCGTGCGGAAGTAGAACTGCGGACGATAACCGGCGAAGAACGGGGTGGCGCGACCACCTTCTTCCTTCGACAAGACGTAGATTTCCGCTTCAAACTTGGTGTGCGGCGTGATCGAACCCGGCTTCGCAAGCACCTGGCCGCGTTCAATGTCTTCACGCTTCAAACCGCGAAGCAAGCAACCGACGTTGTCGCCAGCAATGCCTTCGTTGAGCGACTTATTGAACATTTCGACGCCGGTGACGACCGTCTTCTTCGGCTCCTTGGTGAGGCCGATGATTTGGATTTCGTCGCCGACATTGACCTTTCCGCGTTCGATACGACCGGTCGCGACGGTGCCGCGGCCTTCGATCGAGAACACATCTTCGACGGCCATCAAGAACGGCTTGTCGATTTCGCGTTGCGGTTCCGGAATGTACGCGTCAACCGTGTCGAGCAGGTCCGAAATACACTTGCTGGCGACCGGATCGGCGGGCTTATCGTAAGCCGGCTTCGCGGCACCGCGGGTGATCGGAATTTCGTCGCCGGGGAAACCGTAGTGCGTGAGCAACTCGCGGAGTTCCATTTCGACGAGCTCGAGCAACTCGGCGTCATCGACGAGGTCGACCTTGTTCAAAAACACGACGAGCGCGGGCACACCGACCTGGCGAGCCAGGAGGATGTGTTCGCGCGTTTGCGGCATCGGACCGTCGGCGGCCGACACGACCAGGATGGCGCCGTCCATCTGAGCGGCGCCGGTGATCATGTTCTTAATAAAGTCCGCGTGGCCCGGGCAGTCGATGTGGGCGTAGTGACGCGTCGCGGTTTCGTATTCGACGTGCGAAACGGCGATCGTCACCGTCTTCGTTTCATCGCGGACGGTACCGCCCTTGGCGATATCCGAATACGACTTCATTTGCGCCAAACCCTTGGCGGCTTGCACGGCGAGAATCGCGCCGGTGGTCGTGGTCTTGCCGTGATCGATATGACCGATCGTACCGACGTTGACGTGCGGTTTAGTCCGCTCAAATGTACCCTTGGCCATTCTAACTCCCTACAAATTAATCAAAGTCCAACGATGTGAATGACTTGAAACCAGCGATGAAATCCGGCTCGGACGACAAACTTCAACCGACGAAAAAGCACGAACCGAACCCCGAGCCACCTGCACGCCCCTCAAAGAGCTGCTGATGGGATTCGAACCCATGACCTCGTCCTTACCAAGGACGCACTCTACCAACTGAGCTACAGCAGCGGGCGGTCCGACAACCCTCAACCCAACACGCTCATCAACCCAACTGACGCAAACAAAACCACAGACCAACAACCTTCCGAAGCGGGTGAAGGGAATCGAACCCTCGCATGCTGCTTGGAAGGCAGCCGCTCTACCATTGAGCTACACCCGCAAGCAACACACTCGTGATCCGCCGAGATCGAGAAACCCCGCCCCGCCGACCACCCGAACCATCCCGACACTTCACCGCCCTTCGCAACACAACCCGAACGACGACAGCAAACGACAACCGGGCGCGACGCGAAAATGAGTGGAAGGTACAGGATTCGAACCTGTGAAGGCGTAAGCCACCAGATTTACAGTCTGGCCCCTTTGACCACTCGGGTAACCTTCCTCAGCCTTGCGCTTTCCATCTTCCTGCTTCGCGACGACCCGCTCCGTTCGCACCTCTTCCAACGCAAATGACCGAGCAATCAAAAATTACCGACGAGCATGTCTGACACGCGCCTCGAAGGCAGAGCTGGCGGTGGGAGTTGAACCCGCAACCTGCGGTTTACAAAACCGCTGCTCTGCCAATTGAGCTACGCCAGCCTTTGCATATTTTTCCAGCACGAAAACCAGTAACTATACTAAAACGCCTCGATGTCGCAAGACGGTCAAGAGCAGAATTTGCCGCCCCTAAAGCCCGACAATAAATCGACTTGTGCCCATCGACGAAAGTTCGCGAGCGACTTGCCGAAAAATGTTCGCGAAGGCAAAAAGAGTCGGCAAGCCTGCCGAAAACGCAACGGAGAGAAGCTGGGCAATCCGCGGAGCGACGCCATTCCTGTCGCATCCACCCCCGAACTACCCGATCATCATCCGCCGCACGACCTCCAATGGGTTCGATCCCCTATCTCGGGGAGCCCCGCAACATCGAAAGAGTCCAGCATCTTAGTCGGTGCCGGCGCGTAGTGCCAGGGCCATTGGAGCGGAACTCGGCGATTTTCAAGGACACAATTGCGAGCGGCGGGGTTGAGCCCCGCCGCTCGCTCTTAAAAGTCGTCGTTACGCGCTCCATTCGACGGTCGTTCGCCAGTCCGGCGTCACGCAGATGATCGGCGACAGGACGTACTTTCCGGCCGTGGTCAGGCGTACAAGGACCACGAAGCTCAAATCGCGGGCAATTTCCACATGGTCGGCGCGTGCTTCGGCCGGATCGAAGTTTTCGTAATTGCGACCGTATCCGTCGTCTTCCGGAGGAGGCGGAATCTGCCTGAGAAGATCCGGCAACCGTCGTTGAATCTCTTGCCATCGCTCAACCTGCGCATCGCTCGGGTCCGCACCGTCGCCGCAAAGCACGAATGGGCCGCCAACCTGCTCCCCGGGCGGTAAACAACTCCAGGTGCCGTCGCCGCGCGAGCGATACGCGCCAAGCGTCGGATGCACGCGTTCGACGAACGTCGCGAGTCGCTTCTGCTCTTCGATGTCGGCCAATTGCCGCGCGCGCCGCCGCGCCCAATGCCGCGACGCCAAGAAGATCACGGTCGCGACGCCGATCACCTGCACGACCAAGAGCAGTATTGCGGGATCGGCCATCGTGCCGTTGCTCGAAGAATCTTGCGAACGATGTTATGTTGCTGAAGATTCTAACGCGTGCAACCGTCGCAACGCAAAGTGCGAAGCAATCCGCACCGTGCGGCGGACTAACTAGGGACGCAACGCGCGAAACGGCGACAAAAAACGAGACTGGAAACCCTTGTCCCCAGTCTCGCGTCCATCGTCGAACTACCCTTTTTCGCCGAGGTCCGGCAGTTCGATATGCTCTTCCTCGGCGGCCCGTTTCAGCTTGGCCAATGCTCGGGCCTCAATCTGGCGGACCCGTTCCTTGGTCACGCCGAGTTCCTCGCCGACCTCTTTCAAGGTGAGCGGTTCCCGACCGTGATCCAGGCCGAAGCGACGGATGATGATCGTCTGCTCGCGTTCGTCGAGGTTTTCGAGGATCTTGCCGATCTGGTTCTCGCGCGTGTTCTGCGCTTGCTCCTGTTCGTATTGATCCGAGCGCTTGTCCTGCGCCGACGAGAACATTTCTTCCACGCTCGTTTTGAACCGATCGCGGCGTTTGATCTCGTCGGGAATCGTGCGGGCGAAGTTCTTCATCACGGCCCAGGTGGCGTAGGTGCTGAACTTGTTGCCGCGGGCGTAGTCGAACTTTTCCACGGCCCGAATCAGCGACATGTTGCCGTCGCTCACCAGGTCGAAGAAGTTTTCGTGCGGGCCGACGTGACGCTTGGCGATCGACACGACCAACCGTAGGTTCGCGCGGATGATCTTGTTTTTCAGCGCCACGATCTCGCCGTAGAGCCGTTCGATTTCGTCCATGACGCCGCTGCGGGCCTTTTGCGGCTCGAGCGTTTCGCGCAGTTTCGCCGCCTTGTACTTCAGGAAGTTGAACTTCCGGAACAAGTATTGTTCTTGTTCGCGCGTCAGCAGCGGTTCGTCGTATAAAGCCGCCAAATACGGCGGCAGACCGGCCGGAGCTCGCGCCTTGCGACCGCCGTTCTCCACGACCGGCGGCGGTCCGAGAATTTGCTTTTCCGCCCACGGCTTGGCGAACAACGGGTTGTCGATCAGGTCGAGCGGCAGCAAGCGGATTCGCTCCGCCCGCACTTCGTTGATGATGCGATAAACGCTGGTCTTCGTGCGGTGATACCGCTTGCATAGGGCGTCGACCGACTCGCCGCGACGATAGTGCTGGTAGATGCCTTGCTTATCTTCTTCCGAGAGCGGACCGCCGTTGTCGGGGAAGATCGCCAGATCGGGATGTTCTTCTTCGAAGCCCTTGAGCGTATAGCGAATGGTTTCCGGGCTGCGGCCGGTCTTGATCGCCAGTCGGCGAGCAACCTCGGCCGGTCCGGCGCCGTACTTCGCCAGCCGTCGGGCACGGTAGATAATGAGCTCGCGCTCTTCATCGCTCAGTTGGCTAAACCGGCTGCCGCGGGCAATGCGGTCTTCGTTGGTTTGCACAAAGCGATCGATCGAGCTTTGGAGGAATCCGACGCGCTTCCGGCCGTCGAACACAAAGCGCCGGCTGACGAGCCCCTGCTCGCGCCAACGTTGGATGGTCTTGGTCGAAACGTTGAACATTTCGGCCAGTTCTTCGATGGTGAGCACGCGCTCGCCGGCATCGTCGGCCGGGACGTCGGCCGCGGCCGAGACGTCTTCGACGAAGAGGCGCAGATCGTGGCGCGCTTCCTCGGCCGTGATCCGCAGATCGGGATATTGTTCCGGCTTGAAGTCGGTAATGCGCTGGCACAGGTCGACGTAGTTGTACGACTTGCCGGGAACCAGTTCGGCGAGCAGTTTTTCCGCTCGAGCCGCTTGTTGAAGCTTCTTATCGCGGGGAGCGAACCGCACCTGCTGATCGCGCAGTTGTCGCAGGCCCGGATTGACGTAGCTGTTATTCATGAGAACCGCCTCTTCCAATTGCTCCGGAGGTGTTCCCTGCGGCTCCCACCGCCCTCACGAAGCTCGTGTCCAATCGCGATCTCTTCGACGACCGATTCACCGCTGCCGGCAACCGGTTCCAAGATCTCGCAGGTAATCTAAACCAAACCCTCCCAAGCTGTCTGCACTTTCGACGCCGTCGACCAGACGAGCGTTCCGAAACTCGCGGCACTCTCCTGGCGTCGGCAGTTAGATGCCGCCGCCATCCGCTTGGTTTCATCGCCTAGCTTGGGCGTCGCAGTTGCTACCCGTCCTACGCAATAAAGTGTCCACCGTTCATTAGAATGTTCGCGTTGAGAGCGAAATTTATTCAAGATTTCGTAAGCGTCGGGAAAATCGGCTGTGAACGTTTTCACAGCCCCCTCGAATTGTGCACTTCCGAGGATGGACGTCCGGGCAAGCCCGGTCGACAACATCTGCCCGAAGCCCCCAGACCGCCGGCCGAAAGAAGCGACGGGCCAATTCACTTAAACGGGTGAACCGGGTCGGCGGAAAACGTCGAAAAACGCCGTAGGCCGCTCGAGCGTGCGGGAAGTATCTGTTGCGAAGGGAATCGTCCATGCAAGGCTTTCAGGATTGGAACATCACGCGGCGCGCCGGCCTACGAAGCATGATGCTGCTCGGCGCGGCGGTGTGCGTATCGCCACTTTCGGCGCTGGCCGCGGCAGCGGCGGAAGTCGATCTCACGAGCGGCGTCGAGCCCGGCGACACGGTCAAGATCGACGCCGTGCTCGAAGTCGGCGGCGTGCTGAAATTCAAAAACAAAGACGACGTGAAAACGCTGACGACCACGGTGGCCGCGCGGTTCGCCTACGAAGAAAAGCAACTGAGCATCGCGGGGGAACGTTCGTCGGTACGCATCTACCGCAAGGCCGAGGCGGACGTATCGGTCAATCAGAAGCCGTCGACCTCGTCGCTGCGGACGGATCGGAATATCGTGCTGGCCAGGGCAGGGGAGGGGGCGCCGGAAATGCTGTCGCCCCACGCGCGCCTCTCGGCCGACGAACTCGAACTGATTCAGATTCCCGCGAATAGCGTGCTGATCGAGGGTTTGCTGCCCGGCAAGAAAACGGCGATCGGCGGTAGCTGGAAGCACGACGATGCTTTGCTCTGCGGACTATTAAACCTCGACGCCGTGAGCTCGAGCGACGTGCAAAGCACGCTCGCCGAAGTGGTCGACGGCGCGGCCCGCATCGAGCTCAAAGGGACCGTGAACGGCGCGATCGGCGGCGTGGCGACGGAATTTGAGCTGGCGGCCCGCTATAAGTTCGACGTAAAGGCACGGCGCGTCACTTGGCTGGCGATGCTCCTGAAAGAGAAGCGTTCGATCGGGCACGTAGAACCGGGCCTCGAAATGCAGGCTCGCGTGCAGATGCTGCTCGCGCCGTGCCGCGAACCGACGGAACTGGCCGAACTCGAACCGGCGACGCTGGAGGCGATCGGCATGCCCGAGGCGCTGCTCGTGGGCTATGAGTCGATCGGCGGACGCTTCGGCTTCGAGCACGATCGGCGGTGGCACGTGATGAGCGACCGCGAGGGAGTGCTCTCGCTGCGAATGGTCGAGCGCGGCGAACTCGTGGCCCAATGCAACGTGACGGCCGTGGCGCTCTCGGACCCGTCGAAACACCCGACGCTTGCGCAATTTCAGGCCGACGTGCGGCGTTCGCTCGACAAGCACTTCGGGCAGTTTGTCCGCGTGAGCGAGTCGGCCAATTCGAACGGGCACGTGGTGTTTCGCGCCGAGGCGATCGGGCAGGTGGAAGAGTTGGAGATCACTTGGATTTACTACTTGGTGCAAAACACCGAGGGACGGCAGGTCGTGCTGGCCTTCACCTGCGAAAAGGCGCTCCTGCCGGCGATGGGTGATGCGGACCAAGCGATCATCGCGACGCTGCGATTTTTGGAGCCCGCGGCCACGGCCGCGCAGCCGACGCCGGCCCCGGTGGTACGGTAGGATAGGGCCGGCCCGAGTCGATCTTTCCGCGCGCACTTCCGCCATGATCCGACGCAACGTAACTCTCGACGACGGCCGGCCGGGCTGGGCCTTGGTGTCGCAAGTGGAGCACGCGCGCATTGCAATGGAAATGGCGCGGGCGTGGAGCGGCGGCGTAGCGCCGCTGCCCGAGGCGCGCGAGGAGTTCGTCGCCGCCGTGCTTCACCATGACGACGGTTGGATTGCTTGGGAACTGCGACCGACGGTGCATGACGGCGTGCCTCGCGATTTTCTGGAGATGCCGCTGGATGAAGCGCTCGCCATCTGGCGGCGCTCGATCGCCGTGGCCCTCAACGATGGTCCGCTGGCGGCGTATGCCGTGAGCCGACACTTCGCGACGCTATGCGGGCAGTCGCACGACGAGAAGCCGCATGACGCCGCTTGGCGACACTTGGCCGAAGAGTTTCTCGAAGAGCAAGCGGAACTGGAGCAAGACTGGAAGCGCGAAGTCAGCACGCGCTACGGAAGCGCGGAAGCCGGCGCGCAGCAGAGCTTGCTCGCCTGGCAAGGGTTGCGGTTCTTCGACTTGGCGAGCCTCTGGCTCTGCTGTGCCGAACGGCGGGCGGCGGAACGGGTCGGCCATGACGACTTCGTGCAACTCACGTGGTCGCCGGCCGGAACCGACGACGGGGGCACGGACCTGATCCGCGTCGGGCCGTGGCCGTTTCAAGGGAGCGAACTGTCCCTGGCCGTGCGGTGCCGCACCATCCCGGCCGGCAACTACGCCACGGACCAGGCCTTGGCGGATGTTCTGCATTCCGACGCCTGCCGACCCGGCGAATTGGCTTGGAAGCTGTTGCCGGGCTGATGTCTAACAGGATGCGGTCGGCACGGTCGTAACGATGGCGACGGTTGACGCCGGGAAGACGCGTTAATTCCGGCGAAATAGCGAGCCGGAAGCGATTGGCGGGAATTTATTGGCTCTCGCTTTCAGGCATAATTAGACTAA
>CAZWDN010000114.1:0-13912 GCA_964633125.1 uncultured Pirellula sp.
CGGTATTGGTGGCGGTCTGTTCGGTCTGCATGTCGTAAAACAGATGCTCGCCCCAACCGAGCAAATGCGTTTCCGGCGACTGCGTGTAGCGCACGAAGTCGACCAGTGCATCTTCGGCCGCCTTGCCGTAACGCGGATCGCCCGTCAACTCCGAAAGCAGAAACATCGTCCGATAGAGATTCTGCTGCATGTCGGCATTACTGCCGTATCGATTAGTGCGGTCGCTTTCACGTACGCCGGCCGATCCCTTCGGCATCTTCTCCGGAGGCGCGAGCGTCCCGCGGTCGAGCATCGACGCGATCATCGCCGTCTTCCGCTCTCCCCACTTGTCGCGACCATGTTCGACGAGCGCATCGACCGACTTCTGCACGACTTCTGGCAAGGAGACGGGGCGACGCGGTTCGTCGGCGGCCGGACAGGTCGAAGCAAACAAGCCGAGCAATGCCGACACAAATACGAACCAACGCAGAGAGCAAGGCATAGCGAACCTAAGGCGGGAGGACCAATCGGGGCGGGCACGGCAACGAGCGCTGCGTATACGGCCGCCGCCTATGGTAAGTGCCCCGACGGCGCGAAGCAACTTTTCGCAGTCGCCGCGAAGCGCAAAGAAAAAGCTGCCGGACAAATCCGGCAGCCGATCGTCGCGTCGTCGATCTGAAACGCACCGCTTAATAGCGATTGTAAAAAATCACAGGCGGCAGCGGTTGCGGAAAGTAATAGCCCCCGTACGGGTTGAAGAAAAATTGATTTGGGTAGACCACTACCGGATAAACCGGCCGGTACGTCGGATATCGATAATTGTGATGATGGTGACCGCCGCCGGCATCGGCGGTGGAGGCCGTTCCGGTGAGACCGATTGCCAACGAAGCGCAGAGACTGAGTACGAAGCCTTTCATGGCGAGTTCCGTTTCTACAAACAAGACGACGAATGTCCGCCGCACGGCGGAGATACGCAGCTTCAGCGTGAAGCCGGCGAAAGTGTTACGCAGCAATGCCCGTCGTCGAAGAGGTATCTCGCCGCGAAGCTCCCAATGCGCGAACCCTCGCCGAGAGTCTCACGCTCAAACGTTCACGCCCATCTCGCGCTGTTGCCGGCGCGCCGAGTCTTGATAGCGTGCGAAGGCCGCCTCGTCGCGACGGCACGACACTCCTTGAAACACCATCGCAAAGGAGCGGCGATGGCGCACGGCCGAAAGGTTCGCGTCGGCACGGTGAATCGTCATGCCGTGATGCGCCACGAGGTCGCCCGGTTGCAGCAAAACGGCCGTTTCGCGCACGAAATCATCGGAGGAGTAGTCGGTAATGCCTTGCGAGAAACCGAGAATTTGCGAACGCGCATGCGCGCGAAAGCCGCCACGATGCGAGCCGGAAACATACCTCAGACAGCCGTTTTCCGCATCAATCGAGTCTAGCGCCAGCCACAACGTCACGACGTTCGCCGGCTCCAGGCAAAAGTAGAAGTTGTCTTGATGCGGCGGTGTCACATGGTTGGTGTCGGGAGGTTTGTTAAACCACTCGGGCTTGCCCGGCTGTACCTCCTCGCCGGTAAGTTCCTGCGCGAGAGCTTTCCAATGCGGATGAGTCGTGTATTCTCGAAAGAAATCATCCGCGTCCATCTGATGCAGTTGCTTGAGCGTCTCCGGTCGCGCGCGATCTTGGTAAAATGCCGCGGCTTCCGGCAACGTCGGCACGACATCGCGAATGTATCGCGCGAGTTGTGCTTCCAATTCAGCGAGACCGGCGCCATCGAGAAACCGACGCACGACGACAAAGCCGTGCCGGTCGTAATACGCACGATCGAATTCGCAGCCCATCAATGCACCGCTTAGATAATCGACTCTGCCCCGAGCCGCGGCGAATTGCCGTAGCCCCGGGCTAGTCCAATGCGTGTATATTATCATCCGCCGAACAAAGTGCGAGTTTCGCGCGACGACCCGTCCGATGCGCCGCATCGCGGTCGGAATCTACACCATCTCCAGCTTGAGAGACGACCGTGAACGCCTCGATACGAATCGCTCTGGTAACTCTGATTGCGAGTATTTCCAGCGACTTGCCGGAAGACCGCTGCGCCTGGGCCGCCGACGGAGTCGACGCGACACCGCGACCCAACATCGTCTTGATCAACGCCGATGATCTCGGCTACGGCGATCTCGGTTGCTACGGCAACAAGGAAATGGTCGCGCCGAACATTGATCGACTGGCGAAAGAAGGAGTTCGCTGCACGCAGTTCTACGTGACGTGGCCGGCTTGCACGCCGTCGCGCGCCGGCTTGCTTACCGGGCGTTATCCGCAACGGAACGGCCTCTACGATATGATCCGCAACGACATGGTCAACTACGGCCATAAGTACACGGAGGCGGAGTACGCCCTGTCGCCGGAGATGACGCTCGGCCTCGACGAGCGCGAGACGACGATCGCCGAAACGCTTAAGAGCGCCGGCTATACCTGCGGCGTCGTCGGCAAATGGGACTCCGGTCGGGCGCGCCGCTACCTGCCGCTGCAACGAGGCTTCGATTTCTTCTACGGTTTCGCCAACACGGGCATCGACTACTGGACGCACCAACGCTACGGCATCGAATCGATGTTTCGGGGCAACGAACGAATCGAAGAGAAAGGGTATGCAACCGATCTGTTCGGACGCGAGGCGGTGCGCTTCGTACGCGAGAGTCGCGGTCGGCCGTTTTTCCTCTATTTGCCGTTCAACGCGCCGCACGGCGCATCCAACTTGGAAAAGGATAGTTATCAAGCGCCGCCGGAAACTTTGGCGCTGTACCCGAACCGCGACCCTCAGGACAAGCTGACGAAGTTTTTCGCGATGGTCACGCGGATGGACGAGCAGATCGGACTAGTTCGCCAAGCGCTCGAGGAGACCGGTGCGATCGACAATACGCTGATCGTGTTCACCAGCGACAACGGCGGCTCCGGCAATGTGCACAACGTACCGTTGCGCGGCCAGAAGTCGACGATGTTCGAGGGGGGCCTACGCGTGCCGATGATCGCTTGGTGGCCGGGGAAGTTGCCGGCCGGAAAGACGAGCGATGCGTTTCTGACGACCTTGGAAATATTGCCGACGTTCGCGAAGGTCGCCGGTGCGAAACTTCCCGAAGGCGTAAAACTCGACGGCTTCGATATGCTGCCGGTGCTGGCGGCGGGCGAGACGTCGCCCCGGACGAAAATGTTCTGGCAACGTCGCGGCGACCGAGCCGCGCGAGTCGGCCACTTGAAATGGGTGGCGTCGGAGAAGGGGAGCGGCTTATTCGATCTCTCCGTCGACGTCGGCGAAAAGCACGATCTTACGACCGAACGTCCGGAGCTGGCCCGACAACTAGAGGCCGAATTCACCGCTTGGCGGAGGGAGATGGACGCCGCCGAGCCGCGCGGCCCGTTTCGCGATTACTAACCCGCGTAGGACGCGATCTCCCCTCGCCCCTTTCGTGACCCTCACACCCGGCCCGTCTCCCAAAAGTGGCGAGGGAGGGATCGGCAGAACGGAGCACTGCCGGCAGGCGACGTGTCTTGACGTAGTTCGCCCGGTCGCCTACTTTTCCGCCCCCTCACGTCCCCCTCCCATCACATCTTATTTGGGCGTGCGGCGGTTTCGCGGTTCGATCGCGGCGATCCTCTTCGCCGCGCGACGGCGAGGCGCGACGCACGGAGCGATGCACATGCGAAAACTTGGACTCTGGACCGCGCTGGCGGCCGCGCTACTTTCGTCGGGCTGTTGTCGAATGTGTTGTTGGCAGCGCGGCGGCACGTTTCAAAACGGTTACTGCTATCCGCAAATGCCGGCCCCGGCATTGCAGCCGGTGCAACAGAATTACGCGGCGCCGCAATACGCGCAGCCGTGCGCGTGCCAATAGCGCGGTGCGCTAAACTCCAAGGACCGAGCACCAAATTCCAAACAAGGATCAATGACGGAAATTCCAATGTACGCTACGGCGTTATTGGGTCATTCGGTCCTTTGTATTTGCTTGGAACTTGGTGCTTGGTTCATTGGTCATTCGTCGAAAGGCGGAACGCCGCGGAGGGCGTTCCCTACAGAACCGGCCTATCCTTCGGCGACTTCCAGGTACACCTTCAGGCTCTTCCCTTCCACCAAGAGACGCATCATCTCTTGGTAGTTGTCGAGCCCGCGTACCGGGGTCGTGAGGATTTGCTGCATCACGCCGGGGTACATCAAGTCCCCTTGCGACAGATAGCGGATGCCCATTTCGAAGTGCTCGCGGTTGCCGTTTACGCTGCCCAGAAGCAGTTTGTTGCCGAGCACCCAATCGAGATTGATCTTGTCCGAAGGGACTTCGGTCTTGGCGTGTCCGCCGGTGACGCTGGTCCAAACCATGGCGCCGTTGAGCCCGAGCACTTCCATGGCGCCGAAGGCCGAGGCGCTGGAACCGGTGCATTCGATGATTAGGTCCGCCTTGCCGACCTTCTTCGCCAATTCAGCGAGGGGAGTTTCCCGCGTGCTGATGTAGTGCGCACCGAGCCCTTCGACGATCTTGGAATTGATCGTTCCCTTCGCGCTGCGAGCGCACGAATAAACTTCGATGCCGCGGAGCCGCAAGATCAGGGTCGCCAAGAGGCCGATCTGGCCGACGCCGAGCACGTAGGCGACTTTGGGACGCCACACTTTCAGCCGTCGCTGCGCCTCGTAAGCTTGGTGAATCGCCTTGGCGGCGCAGCTCATCGGCTCGGCGAGAATGTGCATGTGCTTCAGCCCCTTCGGCATCGGCACGACGAACTCCGCATCGTCGACGACGTATTCCGTCATGAAGCCATGCCGCAGGTTGATGCCGCGCTCGTAGTACGTCGACTCGCTCGTCATGTCGTTCGTGCCGATAAGGTCGTAAATCGAGTTGCCGGGGCGGCGCACCGTGAGCGTGACGTAATCGCCGGGCTTCACATGCTTGACGCTCGGGCCGACTTCCTGCACCACGCCGAACACTTCGTGGCCGATGATCAGGTAGTTGCATCCCTCCGGCGCGTTGCCGTACTTGGCTTCGTTGATTTCCTTGTCCGTCGCATCGACGCCCACCTTGAGCACCTTCACGAGCACGCCGCGACCGTCGGGAATGTCAGTGACCTTGGGCATGGGAGCGTCGACCATGTGGACGCTATTAGGATTCCCGGGGCGAACGGCGACGGCTTTCATGGCGAACTCTTGAGGGCGTGAAGGAACGTGAACGGCGACGCGGACGAAGACCGTCGGCGGACGGGCCGACGGCGGCACGACTACTAGCCGGGGCCGCGAAAAATTGAATCGCTGAATTTACCGGGCTATAGCGTTTCGTGCAACTTCTCGCAGAGCGTGCCGAGCACGCGGCCGATCCGGTCGCGATCGCCCGGCTCGCGTAAATGCACGAGATTTACGAAGAATGCGAACACCACGGTGCGACCGCTCTTGGTTTCCGCGTAGCCGGCCAAAGCTTTGCTTTGCAGCAGGGGGCGGTCGTTAAGAGTATTGGTCCAGGCCAAGGTGCCGGTCTTTGCCCGGATTTTGCCGCGGGCGGGAGAACTCTCGCCGACGGCCGCGGCCAGCGTACCGTCGACCCCCAAGATCGGCAGCGCCTCGCGATAGACGGCGAAGTCGTCGCGCCGGGCCATCGCGCACAGCAGTTCCGTGGCGGCTCGCGGCGTGACGTAGTCGGCCCGATCACCGCCGGCCGCGCCTCCGAAAGAAATGGCATCGACGGAAACGCCGGCCCGCGCGAGCGCGTCGCGCTCGAGAAGCAGACCTTCGGCCAGCGTCCGTTTGCCGTGGCGCGCGGCCAACAGCAGCGGCAGCATGCTCGCGTGCTGGTTGTGGCTGACCTTTAAAATGAGTTTGGCCTCCTCGGCGAACGGCGCCGATTTCCAAACCGCGACCCGTTCGAGCATGGCCAAAGTCTCCGGCTTGGGGAGACCGTCGATGTCGTTGGGCGTGAGCGGCGAGGCCTCGACGCGCACGCCGGCCCGACGCAACGCTTCGATGAAGAGCGACCGGGCGAACGACGCCGGGTTGTCGACTTCATGAACGAGGACGAGCGGCTTGCGGTCGGCGGCGATCGTGCCGCGCATGGTCACGGTGCCGGCCAGCGGCTCTTCGATCTTGATCGCCGTCTTACCGCCGGCCGCCGTGGTTTGCACTTGCGCATCGATCATGTAGACGGCGGTCTTCGGCCGCCAATCGATCGTGGCGCTCTTGCCGAGTTCGCCCGGGCTGATCGTGAAGTCGAGCACGTTATCGTTGACGACGATCGGCGACAGCTTCGTCGGCCCGCTGCCGGTGGCAATGGCCGGCATGAAGAGGCGATCGTCAATGAGCACGTCTCCCCGCACCTCGCGAATGCCCGACTCATAGACCTGTCGCGCCAAGGAGTCGAGCCCCGCCAGCGGGTCGGGCTCCGTGAGTTCGGCGCCGTTGGAGAAACCGGCATACGTATGATCCGTGTTGCGCAGCGCGATGCGGTCGGGACCTTCGGCGCGTCCGCCGAGATTCGGATCGCCCGACGCGACCAGCACCAAGTCGCCGTCGAGCACGCCGTCCTGATCGACGTCGCCGCGGCGATAGACGGGCGTTTCAAACCGATAGTCGCTCCCCAACTCATCGAGGGCCGCCGCGACGGAAAACAGTTTTGTTACGCTTGCCGGCGCGAACAATTTGTCGCCGTTGTGGTCATAGAGGGTACGACACGTTTCCGGATCGACGACGAGGAGTCCCCAATGCGAATGCTTAAACTCGGGTGCGGAGAACACCGGCTCCAAAGCCGCAGCCAATGCGGACGTCATGCCGATGTCGGCTGCCGACGAACTCGGCGCACTTGCGGCGGGAGCAGGCTTGACGGGAACCGCATCTGCCGCAGCGGCGGAGGTAGGGCGGGCCGTGCCATCGGCGGTTGATGCTCCGCCGATCGAATTGTCGACGCCGAATACGGAGTCGGCGATCACGGCACACGACGACAAGCAGACAACTAATAACGCCCGCGAACATCGCGTCATAGTTTAAGCTCGTGCGGAAATGCGCAGCCGCCGGAACCGGCGTGGAAAGAAACGACGGGCAACCTGCCGAAAGATGTGACCGATGTCTTATTGTGGGCAACTAAAACAGTGCATGCAAACGCCGCCGGCAAGAATTTCGCCAGATCGGCCGGCGAGCGCAAGTCGGCGTCAGGCGTACGGTTAACGCCGGCCGTCGATCTGCCTTTGCCCGCCGCCAAGGCGTTGCTATGATCCGCCCCGCAACTTACTACGACTTTTTTTCGCAGCCATTTCGCCTTAAAATCAAGACGTTCGACCACTTCCGGCGCACCGCCGGCGAGTGCGTTTCCCGTCCGACCTACGCCCGTGATAGCACCGCTCAAGTCCGCTGTTTCCGAACCCCGTCCGTCGGCCCTCCGCCGCGATTCGAAGCCGCAGCCCGCCGGGCCCGGCGAGGGCGTTTCTACTCTGGGCCCGCCTTCGCAGGGTCTGCCTTCACCGGGCTTGCTTTCGCCGAACGGAACTTCGTCCGATGCTTCTCGCGCGGCCGTCCGCCGCGCCGCTTTGCGACGCAATCTGAATTCGAGCCTTGTCGACGGCACCGCGTTTAGCATCATGGTCGGCTGCGGCGAAACCTACTTCGCCGCGTTTGCGTTGGCGCTCGGCCTGAGCCAAGTGGCGTCGGGCCTCGTCGCCACGCTGCCGCTGTTGGCCGGCTCCATGCTGCAACTCGCCGCGCCGCACATGCTACGGCGGTTCGGTTCCTATCGTAAATGGATTGTCTGCGCCGTGCTTTGTCAGGCGGCGATCTTCATCCCGCTCATGGCGATGGCGTTCGACCGGCGCATTCCCGCCGAGCTTGTGTTTGTGTTTACGGCCGTCTACTGGGGGATGGGTCTCGCAACGGGCCCCGCTTGGAATACTTGGATCGGCACGCTGGTGCCCGTCACCATTCGTGCCCGCTTCTTCGCGTGGCGCACGCGTCTCGTGCAACTCGGCACGCTCCTAGGCTTCGTCGGCGGCGGCATGGCGCTGCAATACGGCGCCGGCCGGGGCGCCGCGCTCACGGCCTTCGCTTTCCTGTTTCTGGCGGCGGCCGTTTCGCGTTTCATCTCCGGCATGGCGTTGGCCCGACAATCCGAACCGGTGCCGCCGCGCGGAATCGATCGACACGTAACCCTGCGCGAGTTCGCCGCCCGCATCGGCCGCCGCGCCGACGGCAAGTTCCTGCTCTACCTGATGGCGATTCAGGCGGCCGTGCAGTTCTCCGGGCCGTATTTCACCCCGTATTTACTCAAGCAACTCCGGCTGTCGTACGTCGACTACATGACGCTGGTCGCAGTCGCGTTCGCCGCGAAAATGTTCGCGCTTCCATGGCTCGGGCACTTGGCCCATCGCCACGGAGCGCGCAAGCTGCTGGTCTGGGGCAGCGTCGGCATCCTGCCGCTTTCGGCAATGTGGCTCGTCAGCGACAACTATTGGTACCTGCTCGGCTTGCAATTTGCCGGCGGAGTCGGCTGGGCCGCCTATGAACTGGCTTGGTTCCTGCTCTTCTTCGAAATGCTGCCGAAAGAGGAACGCACCAGCGTGCTCACGACGTTCAACTTCGGGCATTCGCTGGCCTCGGTCGTCGGTTCGCTCTTGGGCGGAGCCGTGCTTCTCGGCCTGGGCGCCGAGCGCGAGGTGTATCTCGGCATCTTCGTCGGTTCGGCGGTGTTGCGCTGCATTGTGTTCGGCTTGCTTCGTCCGAAGTTCACCGCTTCGCCGCGAGCAGGCTTCCATCGTCCCGCGCGCCCGACGCACTCCATCGACATCGCCGCGTCGGCGCCGCACGGCGCCGGCGTGCAACCCGCCGCTTCGCTTCCCGCGGCGTCTACAGCTACGGCGAACACGCCCTCGCAAGAGCGCGGCGCACGGTAGTTGCGGTATTCGCGCCGAAATCAGGCGCGAGCGGTCCGGTGCCTACTCGAATCGCCGAACGCCTGCTAGATTGGCTGCGTCGGCCGCCGCGAGTCTGCTTGCGGCCGTTCGCATCCGACGGCTCGAATCCCACCCAAAACTCAGCGGCACTTCGACGAGCGGAGCTCCATGGCGGCGAAGCGCAAGTCCGACTCCTCCACCAGCAAGACCTCCGCGGTCGGCGAGAAGGCGACGCTGCGCGACCTACGTCGCCGCGCACCGGCCGTCTTGCGGGGAGGTACCGCCGTTTCGCCGGGAGTCGCCGTCGGTCGGGCCTACTGCATTCGCGACATCTTCATAGGCGACGAATCACGGCCGCTCGACGACGCCGCGGCCCTCCGCGAACTCGACCGTTATGACGCCGCCCGAGAGCGCACGGCCGCCGACTTGAAAGCGGTTTACAAGAAGGTGCTCGACCAACTCGGCGAGCAGCAGGCGTCGATCTTCTTGGCGCATGAAGCGATTCTGCACGACCCGGCCTTTACGGCCAAAGTCCGCACGTGGATCGTCGACTCGAAGCAATCCGCGCCCGCCGCACTGCAGCGGCTGCTCGGCGAATACACCGATCTCTTCGCCTACACGACCGACGAATTCCTCAAAGAGCGACTGGCCGATATCCGCGACGTGATCATTCGCATCGCGGGCCACTTGAACGAGGCCGAACGCAACGAACAAGCCACGGCCGACGACGCGGCATTGGAGGGAGAGCCTAATATTCTCGTCGCGGGCGAACTGGTGCCGTCGCACGTGTTCATGCTCGGCGATCGGGACGTCGTGGGCATCGTCACGGAAACCGGCGGACGCACGAGCCACGCGGCGATCTTGGCTCGCAGCCGCGGCATTCCCGCCGTATCGGGCGTCGAGGGCGTGTTGCAAAAGGCGTCGTCGGGCGACATCGTCGTGGTCGACGGTCGCGAAGGAGTCGTCCTGATCAACCCCGACTACGAAACGCTTACCGCCTATCGCAAGATCCAACGCGAGTTCGTCCATTTGCGCGATCAGCTCGCCGAGCATTGTGACGAACCTGCGGTTTCCGCCTGCGGCCAAAAGGTGCAGCTCATGGCCAATATCAGCGGCGTGCCGGATGCCAAGGCCGCTTGTACGATGGGCGCCGCGGGCGTCGGCCTGTATCGCACGGAGTACCTCTTTCTCACGCATCCCGACGTGCCCGACGAGGAAGAGCAGTACCAAAACTACCGCGACGCGATGGAAGCGTCGCCCAATCGAAGCATTACCATTCGCACGCTCGACGTCGGCGGCGACAAGAAGATCGCGTACATCGGCGAAAGTCGCGAAGCCAATCCGTTCATGGGCTGGCGCTCGATTCGTATTTCGTTCGAGCACCCGCAATTCTTTCTTGCGCAGATTCGGGCCGTGCTCCGCGCCGCGGCCGCCGACGGCCGGCCGAAGGATGTGCGGCTGATGTTTCCGATGGTCACCACCGTCGAAGAAATGCGGAAGATACGCTCCTTCGTCCACAAGGCCGAGCGGCAACTCGTCGAACGCAAATCGCCGTACGCGCGCGTGCCGATCGGCCTGATGCTCGAAGTTCCGGCGGCGGCCGTTTCGATCGACGTCTTGTTGGAAGAAGCCGATTTCGTATCGATCGGTTCCAACGATCTCGTGCAATATCTCATGGCCGCGGATCGCGACAATCCGAAAGTCAGCGCGCTTTGCGAACCGCTGAGTCCCGCCGTGCTGCAGGTCCTCACGCACGTGATCACCACCTGCCACGCGGCGCAAAAGCCGGTGACCCTTTGCGGCGAGATCGCTGCGATGCCTCGGGCCTTCGTACTGCTCTTCGGCATGGGGCTGCGCAGCTTCAGCATGAGCCCGGCATTCGTGCCGGTCGTCAAAGAACTCTTGCGCCGGCTCACCACGGAGCGCGCCGAAGCCGTGCTCAAGCAGGTCCTCAAGATGCGCACTACGGCGCAAATTATCCGCTACATGGACGAGCAACTTCAAGAAATCGCCCCGAAGCTGGCGCTGCTCGGTTCATAGAACGGGTTGCATTACTTACTGCGCAAGGCATCGAACCGCGGCTTGAGCGTCGGCCCGCCGAGGTCGGGGTGGAGCGCGGCGGTGAGGTCGGCGATTTGTCGAGCGCGTGCGTCGTCCCCTAGCTTCTGGTATGCCAGCGCCGTGCCCAACCGCGCGCGATACCAAGCCGGCGTGGCTTCCTGAACGGCCCGTTCCACCTCGCGCC
Organism: uncultured Pirellula sp.; assembly: GCA_964633125.1. Classification (GTDB taxonomy): domain Bacteria; phylum Planctomycetota; class Planctomycetia; order Pirellulales; family PNKZ01; genus PNKZ01. The sequence continues at coordinate 11,120 of CAZWDN010000114.1, forward strand.
AGCGAGCCGCGGCTAACTGCAACGATTCGCGATCGGACTGCGCTAACAAGAAGTCCGCGTAGCCCTCCTGGACCGCCGCGTCACGCGGACGGGCCGCGGCCAAGTCGTTCCAAACACGCCGCGCCTCGGCGACCCGCCCCAAATGCGACAAAGCCCGGGCTTCGGCGGGCGCCACTTGTTCGATCCAAACCTCGGGCATCGCGTCTCGTCGCGGGCGCAATACTTCGACGAACTTCAGAATCAACTTCGCGAAGGCGTCACGCCGCTCGACCGGCGCCCTCGCGGCCAGAACATCGAGCCGCGCGACGATCGGCGCCGCCGATCCGTCGAGCGGCGGCTTCAGCTTCTCCGCTTCGGCGGTTGCCGCCTCCACGCGTCCCGCGCCGGCCTCGGCGAGCGAGAGCCACGCAATGAGCATGCTCCGTTCTTCTGCGACAAGTTCCGGAAGTTGCAAAAGCCCTCGCAACAGTTCCGCGCACGATGCGTACCGATCATCACAATAGGTAAGTTGCAATTCGGCGGCGCTACGGAGCGCCGCACGCCCGACGGCCGACGGCGCAGCACCGGGCGAAGCGATGCCGAAGGTTCGCAAGGCGTCGGCGTACGATTCCGCAGCCGCCGTTCGTTCGGCTGCGGGTCGCGGCACGCGTATCGCCGAGTTTACCGCTTGCCGCAATGCTTCCACCGCCTGGGCCGCGAGCAGGTCTCCGGCCGGAACTTGCCTCAACTGCGCGATCGCCGCATCGAACTGCTTCCGCTGAATGTAAACCTTGGCAATCCAGAGCCGTGCCTGGGGAGCGGTACCGCCCGTCGAGTATCGCTGAAGGTGCGATTCCAACATCGCGACGTAGCGATCCAGCCCCGGCCCAATTGTCGCCGGGTCCGTCGCATCGGCCAGATGCCGTCCCCAATTGAACGCCGCCAACAGCGACGCCTCCCCGGCGCGCGCATGTTGCGGCATCGCGGCGGCCAAGCTCTCGAAGCGTTCCGTCGCCGCCGCGAATTCGCCGCGCTGCTGCTCCAATGCCGCCGCGGTGAAAGCCGCGGCAAACGCGCCGTCGGCGTTCTCCTTTCGTCGGGACTGCGCGAAGATCTGGTCGTACAGTTCCAGCGCTTTACTGATGTTCCCCTGCCGGTAAAAGCTCTCGGCCGCCTTGGCCAGCGCGCCGTCATCGTGTCCGCCGGCCGCGGCGGCGGCGACCGACGACGCCGTCAACGCCTCTGCGCGACGAGCAAAGTACGGCGAGTGTCGTTCTTCGATCAGCCCCGCCATCGCCGCGGCCCGGCTGCGGTAATCGGCGAGACTCTTTGCATTTCCCTCCTTCTCAGCCGCCGCGGCCGAAGCGATCAGCCATTCCAATTCGGCTAGGCGGACCTCGGCATCAACCGTCGCGGCGGGCTCCGCATCCTCCGCGCGGAAGAACTTCTGCGCTTCGTCGAGCCGTGCCGCGGCGAGCCGATTGCGAATCCGCTGCGCTCGCGCGCGGTCGGCGACGTCCGCCGGGGGCGATTGTCCGTCGATCAAGTCAAGCACTCGTTCCGAGGCGGCCAAGTCGCCGAGCAGCCGTCGGCAATGCGCTTCGTCGAGCCGCGCGGCCCAGGTGACGGCGTCGACCGCCTCGCTCCGCGACAGCGCGTCGAGCATCTCGACCGCTTGTTCCAGCGCCGACAAACGATCCGGACTGCGCGACGGGTAACTCTCTCCGAGATTACGCCGGGTGCGCGCCTGATGGTATTCAAGCTGCCGCCGCAGCGACGCCCATTCCGCGAGCGTCGGTGCGTCCGGCGCGGCGGCTCCTCCGCGCTTGCGACCGGCTTCGATCGCTCCTTCATTGACGAGTTCGGCCGCTTGTTTCAGTTGCGCCGCCGCGGCACGCAAGCGTTCGCGAGCCTGCTCCAACGCCGCCTCGCCCGCCTGGAGCGTTTGCGCCTCTTCGCGCAATCGCTCTCCCCGGATCAAGTCGACCAATCCGCGCTGCACGAGTACGGGAGCCCGCCACGCACCGTTCGGCGTGCGGCGAAGTTCCTCGTCCAACACCTGCGAAGCCCGTGCAAACTGCGCATCGCGTTCGGGCGACTTCGCGTACAGCGCCGCTTCGAGCGACGTGCGACTCAACTCGATCGTCAGTTCCGTACGCCGTCGATCGAGCGTGTAGGCATCCGCCAATCGTCTACGGCAGTAGCTCTCGGCCAAAGCGAACAACCGCCGCTCGCGCAGGCCGGCCAAGTATTTCGCTTCCGACGATTCGGAAAGTTCGGCGCGGCTCGTAGCGGCCGCCGACGACGCGAGCGCAGCGGCGCACAACGCCGTCGTTCGCACGAAGCGGCTCCACAACATCGCTTTCGACGGCTCTCGCCTCAAGGTCTCCAAATCTCCCGACTCGCTTTATTCCGGCGTCACGAACTGCACTTTGGCGAAGCCCAGGCCGAGGCAAAGGTCGTAAACGTCGATGGCGTCGGCCAGCGGCACGTCGTCGGCCGCGTCGAGCACCACCGGCACGATTCGTTTGTATTCGGCGACTCGCGCCAAGTTGCTCAATCGCGCACGCACCGCCGAGGCCGTCGTGCAAACGTCTTGATTAACGAGCCATTCCGTTCGGCCCGCATTGCGGCGGAGCAGCACGTCGACTTGCCGCAGGTCTTCCAGCTCCGGCGGAATCTGCTGCGCAACTCCCCCGGAACCTTTCGCGGCGCTCGCTTTCGGCGTCGCCTGCAGCGATTGCTCCTGCTTCTGGAAACTCACCGTGCAGACGAAGAAGATCAACAACTGAAACACGACGTCGATCATCGGCG
>CAZWDN010000115.1:0-13835 GCA_964633125.1 uncultured Pirellula sp.
TTACCGACTGGCGCTATCTCCCCGGCTGGACGGACCAACTCTGGTATAGCGTCGTCATGATGACGGCGTTTTCCATGTGCGGGCTGACGCTCGCGGCCGTATCGCTTTATTTGGTTCATACGCTGGTGAACGTGCGATTGTCGCACACGGTCGGCAACGTCGTCGCGGTATCGGCGATCAGTCTCAGCGGAGTCGGCGTCTACCTCGGCCGGTTTTTGCGATTGAACACTTGGGACTTGTTCACCCAACCCGGGCAGGTTCTGGTCGACATCGAGAAGGCTTTCGTCGAGCATCGCGATCATATGGGTCCGCTAGGCTTCGGGACTCTCTTCACGCTGTTACTGGCATCGCTCTATTACATCTGCCTGGAACTCCGACATGCTCATTGGTCGCGCGAAGAATTGCGGGCTTGGAAACCGCCGATTCGCCTGCCGCGCGACTACGACGAGCGCGACGGCGATGACGACTGAACCGCATTCGACGCCGGTTATGCCGGCGAGCACCCAAGCGATTTCGCCCCAAAAGCGGGGGCGAGATGAGGGAATCGCTCGGCAAACCGGCGGTTTCAGCCCTTTTGTTTTTCGCCCGAAACCCGTATTCTGGATTGTTCCTCGATGAATGCTCTCGGGCCGGTTTCAGATTGCCCCACTATTCGGGCCGCACGTTGATCGCTTTCCGCCGAGCGGAAAGTTTCTGAACAGTACCTGACGCGTTCGATCAACCTGTGCGTGGAGTCCGCCGACGTCGCTGCCGAAAGCAGCGCAAAGAGCGGACGGCGTTGTTTGACCGTAGGGCGCCCCAGCGGCGTCCCCGGTCGTCCATTGCATGGCGGCATACCGTTCTCCGTCTTTCTGATTTTTGGGTGCATTGCGAATGTCTGATTCCATTTCCGAGCAAGATTCCGGTACGACGTTTCAAGAATTGAACCTCAGCGCGCCGATCCTCGCAGCGTTGGAAACGAAGGGGTACACATCGGCCACGCCGATTCAGGCCCGCACGATTCCGCCGCTCTTGGAAGGTCGCGACGTGCTGGGCCAAGCACAAACCGGCACCGGCAAGACGGCGGCGTTTGCGCTGCCGCTCTTACATCGCCTCGACCCGACCGTGCGCACGCCGCAGATTCTCGTACTCGCGCCGACGCGCGAGCTCGCGATTCAGGTTGCGAAGTCCTTTGAGCAATACTCCGCCAACTTGCCCGGCGTTCGCGTCGCGGCGATCTACGGCGGCCAAGACTACCAAGTGCAATTCCGCGAGCTCGATCGCGGCGTACAAGTAGTCGTCGGCACCCCGGGTCGCGTGATGGATCACATGCGTCGCGGTTCGTTGAAGCTCGATACGCTGCAGGCCATCGTCTTGGACGAAGCGGATGAAATGCTGCAAATGGGCTTTGCCGAAGACGTCGATTGGGTGCTGACCCAAGCGCCCGAAGAACGGCAAATCGCGCTGTTCTCCGCGACGATGCCCGACTCGATTCGCCAAATGGCGCACCGGCATCTGCGCAACCCGGTGGAAATCACGATCAAACGCGGCGCCTCGGCGGCCGAAACCGTGCGGCAACGCTTCCTCGTCGTCGCCCCGCCGCAGAAGCAACTCGCGCTCTCGCGCGTCTTAGAAGCGGAAGCGATCGACGGCGCCATCGTGTTCGTGAAGACGAAGAGCACGACGGAATACTTGGCCGAGTATCTTTCCACGCACGGACACCGCGTTGCGGCGTTGAGCAGCGACGTCGTGCAGAAACAGCGCGAGCGAATCGTCGAAGCGCTCCGAGCCGGGCGCATCGACGTGATCGTCGCCACCGACGTCGCCGCGCGCGGGCTCGACGTGCCGCGCATCAGCCATGTGATCAACTACGATTTCCCGTTCGACAGCGAAAGCTATGTGCATCGCATCGGCCGCACCGGCCGCGCGGGGCGCGAAGGCAACGCCATTCTATTTCTCAACACGCGCGAGCGGCATTTGGTGCGGCGCATCGAAAACGCGACGCGTCAGCAAATGGAGCCGATGGATCTGCCGACGAAGCGCGCCATCAACCAGCGCCGCGTCGCGAAGTTCCACGAGCAGATTACCGCCAATATGGCGCATAAAGACCTGACGACGTTTACGTCGATCATCGAGCAATATCGCAACTCTACCCAAGCGCCGATCGAGCAGATTGCCGCGGCGCTGGTCGCCATGGCCGCCGGCGATAAGCCGCTGTTGCTGACGGAAGAATTGCAAATGCCCGATTTCCGCGAACCGCGGAGCATGCGCGACGAAGGCCGCGGGCGACGCTTCGAAGACGAGCGCCGCGGAGAACGCGGGCCGCGCCGCGAGCGCGGTCCCGGCGCCGATCGCTCGGCCCCCATGGAAACGTTCCGCATCGAAGTCGGCCGCGCGCATCAGGTGAAGCCAGGCAACATCGTCGGCGCCATCGCCAACGAAGCCTGCCTCGACAGCTCCGGCATCGGACGCATCGAAATCTACGAAGAGTACAGCACGGTCGACCTGCTCATCGGCATGCCGCAAGACACGTTTGAAGCCTTGCAGCAAACCATGGTCGCCGGCCGGCCGCTGAACATCTCGCGATTGGGCCAAGGCGGTCCCGTCGGCGAAGCGCGTCCGAAGAAGAAGTTCGCCCCGAAGTTCGCCGATAACGGCGGCTCCGGCAAGCCGGCGGGCAAATTCAAGAAGCCGAAACGCGCGACGGCCAAGTCATAACGACGTCATGCCGCTGATCACCATTCGGGACCTCACGATCGGATTCCGCGGGCCTCCGTTGCTGGACGGCGTCTCGTGCATCATCGAGCCCGGCCAACGGATCGGCCTGCTCGGACGCAACGGCTCCGGCAAGACGACGCTGCTGAGAATGCTCAGCGGCGAAGTCGAGCCGGACCGCGGCGAGATCGCGTTTGCGCCGGGCACCCGGCTCGCTTTGCTGCAGCAAGACGTCCCCCAAAACGTGACGGGCCGCGTGCGCGACGTCGTGGCGACCGGCGCCGTGCATCTCGACGACGGTGACGCTTCGGCCTGGCGCGCGACGCAACGCGTCGAGCAAGTGCTGGCGCGGATGGACCTCCCCGCCGACGTCGACTTCGCAACGCTTTCCTCCGGCATGAAGCGCCGCGTGTTGCTCGGGCGCGCTCTGGCTTCCGAGCCCGACGTGCTGCTGCTTGACGAACCGACGAACCATCTCGACGTCGACGCCATTACGTGGCTGGAAGGCTTTCTCGCCCGTTCGAGCGTCACGCTGATTTTCGTGACTCACGATCGGATGTTTCTGCGGAAGCTATCGAGCCGGATTCTCGAGATCGATCGCGGGCGACTCTTCGATTGGTCGTGCGACTACGACACGTTTCTCCGCCGCAAAGAAGAAGCGCTCGCCACCGAAGAAAAGCAAAACGCGCTGTTCGATAAGCGGTTGGCCGAAGAAGAAGTCTGGATTCGCCAAGGGGTGAAGGCTCGCCGCACGCGCAACGAAGGGCGCGTGCGCGCCCTGGAAGAAATGCGCCGCGTACGGAGCAACCGCCGCGAAATCGGCGGCCCCGTGAAGATGGCCATTCAAAACTCCGGGCGCAGCGGCGTGCTGGTGGCCGAGGCCAAAGGAGTGACGTACGCCTACGGCGAACGTCCGATCATGCGTGACTTTTCCACGACGCTGATGCGCGGCGACAAGATCGGCATCATCGGCCGCAACGGCGCCGGCAAGACCACGCTGCTGCGCGTTCTGCTCGGGCAGCTTGCGCCGCAGTCGGGCACGGTGCGCCTCGGCACTAATCTACAGATCGCCTATTTCGATCAACTGCGCCAACAGCTCAACGAAGAAGCCTCGGTGCTGGAGAACGTCGGCGACGGCTCGGATGCCGTGATGATCGACGGCAAGGCCCGCCATATCGTCGGCTACCTTCAGGACTTTTTATTCAGCGCCGAACGGGCCCGCACGCCGGTGCGATTTCTCTCCGGCGGCGAGCGCAATCGCGTGCTGCTGGCGAAGCTGTTCGCGAAGCCCGCCAACGTCGTCGTGCTCGACGAACCGACGAACGATCTCGACGCCGAAACGCTCGAACTGCTCGAAGAGCGGCTCGTCCAGTTCGAAGGCACGGTGCTCCTCGTCAGCCACGACCGGATGTTTCTCAACAACGTCGTCACGAGCACCATCGTCTTCGAGCCGGACGGCGTAAAGGAATACGACGGCGGGTACGACGACTGGCTTCGCCAACGCCCGGAACCGGTCACGGAGACGCCGTCCGTCGCAACGCCGGCTCCGGCGGCCCGCCCGGCGAAGGAGTCCGACAACCGCAAACGCCGTCTCACCTTCAAGGAGAATCAAGAACTGCAACAACTGCTTCCCGACATCGACGAACTCGAGCGCACGATCGCGTCGGTTCACGCCGACATGGCTCGCCCGGAGTTTTATCAACAACCGGGCGAGCAAATTGCCGGCGAGCAGGCCCGCTTAAAGGCCTTGGAAGATCAGCTCAACACGAGCATGTTGCGATGGGAAGAGCTCTCGCAATTTGCCGAGTAATCGGCGCTCCGTAGCACTGTGCCGATTGGACAAGACTGTGCCGATTAGACAACACCGTGCCGAATTGACGCCGAACTCGCTTAGTGTTTGTAAACCTTGTGTTGCGGTCGGCCGGAAAGGATTTGCTCTTTGCCCCAGGTCGTGACGTCGCGGAAGGCTTGGCTTTGAATGAAATCGCGAAACGCTTGTTCGTCGGACCACTCGCTGGTGATCAGATACGAAGCATCGTCGGCGACGTCTTTCCACAGCGTGCTGCTGGTGTGCCCGGCGGCGGCCCGCAAAGCGCCCATGACCGCCGCGAACTTATCTTCAAAGTCTTGTTGCTTGCCGGGAATCACGTGATAGTTCATGCCGACCGTAATCATCTTGCATTCCTCTTGAAAAACAGGGCTCGTACGAATCGATCCATTCGTCAGATCGTCAAATGAGCGGATTAGTCTAACACGTTCAGCGCCGCCGATTGAGCGGGTACTCGCCCGATTTCTCAAAGCGCGGGGCTCGCGCCCGCAACCTTGCCTACACCGCCTCCGGGTCGGTTTGTTACGATTCCTAACACGAACGATTTAAAGATACTTTGCTCCGCTACTTGAAGGATTTGTTTGCCGATGGCCGTGCTATTGCAGATTAAAAACGCGTCGAAAAGCTACGGCGATCAGGTCTTGCTCGATCAGGCCGAGGCGACGATTAACGACGACGTCAAAGTGGGGTTCGTCGGCCGCAACGGCGCCGGCAAGAGCACGCTGCTGCGCGTCCTGCTCGGCGAAGAGGAACTCGACAAGGGAGAAGTGATTCGCAGTTCCAAGCTGCAAGTCGGCTACTTGCGGCAGCACGATCCGTTTCTGCCGGGCGAGAGCGCGCTGGGATTTCTGATGCGCGACAGCGGCCGGCCCGATTGGAAGTGCGGCGAAGTAGCCGGCGAGTTCGAACTCAAAGGGGCCTACCTCGACGGCCCGGTCGCGAAGCTTTCCGGCGGTTGGCAAACGCGCGTGAAGCTCGCTTCGCTTTTGCTGCACGAGCCGAACCTGCTGCTGCTGGACGAACCGACGAACTTCTTGGACTTGCGCACGCAGATTCTGCTGGAGCACTTTCTCCGCCATTACCGCGAGGCGTGCCTCATCGTGTCGCACGATCGCGCGTTCCTCGGCGCAACGTGCGACCACACGCTCGACCTTTCCCGCGGCAAGCTCACGATGTACCCGGGCAAGATCGACGCCTATCTCGAATACCAGCGCGCGCAACGCGAACACGAAGAGCGGTCGAACGCGAGCGTGCTGGCAAAGCGCAGGCACTTGGAAGAATTCATCGCCAAAAACAAAGCCCGGGCGAGCACGGCCACGCGGGCCCGTTCGAAGAGCAAGCAACTTGATCGCCTGGAGTTGATCGAAATCGCGGGCGACGAAGCCTCGGCCCGGATTCGCGCCCCGCAAGTCGAACCGCGTAAGGGCCCCGCGCTGCGCTGCCGCGACTTGGCGATCGGCTACCCGGAGCGACAAATCGCCGACGACATCAATTTGGAAATCGAGCACGGCTCACGGGCCGCGATCGTCGGCGACAACGGCCAGGGCAAGACGACGTTCTTGCGAACGGTCGTCGATTCGCTCGAACCGCTTGCCGGCGAAGTACGGTGGGGGCACGGTTGCCAAATCGGCATCTACGCGCAGCACGTCTACACAAGCCTGCCCGAAAAGCAAACGGTGCTGGACTATCTGGAATACCACGCGCCGACGGGGACGAAGTCGCAAGAGATTCTCGACATGGCCGGCGCCCTGCTCTTCCGCGGCGAGGCCGTGCAAAAACGGATCTCGGTGCTTTCCGGCGGCGAGCGCGCTCGGCTTTGCTTGGCGAGCCTGCTACTGAGCAAGTTCAACATCTTGGTGCTCGACGAACCGGGAAACCATCTCGACGTCGACACGGTGGAAGCGCTCGCCGAAGCGCTCGTCGCCTACAAAGGCACGCTGGTCTTCACGAGCCACGATCGGCACTTCATGAAGCGCGTAGCGACGTGCATCATCGAAGTGCGCGACGGTCACGTGACGAACTACCGCGGCGACTACGACGCATACGTCTATTCGGTCAACAAGGAAATCGAAGACGGCGAGCGCGAACAGGCGACACGGATGTCTAAGGCCCCGGCCGACGTGGTTGCGGCGAAAAAGCCCGTCGCCGCTCCGCGCCGCAACGAACGCGAAGTCCGCAAAGAGATCAGCGCTCTGGAGCGCACGATCGCCAAACTCGACGATCAGAAGAAAAAGACGAACGCGCAGTTGATGCAAGCGACCGACCCGAAAGAAGCCCTACGGCTGCACAACGAAGTCGCCGAACTGACGACGCAACTAGCCGAAGCGGAAGAGAAGTGGTGCTCCCTGCAAGACGAGCTTGGAGACGAATAACGTCGCGCGCCGGCGGAAAGATCGCCGGAAAGCGCGCCGATTTGCACCGCTCGGCGCTTCTACGGCAGCGATTTCCGAGCCGGTCGCCGAGCGACGCCGGACGAGAATCCACGAAACGTGTGCAAGCCGCCGGAAGTAAGCGCACAATATCGATTGAAGTAATGTTGAAAACCGGTTGAAAGCTCCACGACGCCGTCGGCCGAGGAGCGAGCGGCATTAACGGCAATCGGGATCGCAAGGAGAATCCATGCTCTCGTCCGGACTTCTCGACTTTCTTCCTCTCGGAGGCTTGTTTGGCGCCATCATCGCCGTCGTCTTCTTGTCGATTGAGGCGGGATACCGTCTCGGACGATTTCGTCGCCGGAAGTCGGCGGAGGAAAAGGAGGCTCCGGTCGGCGAAATCATCGCCGCCACGCTCGGCCTGCTCGCGTTCATTTTGGCGTTCACGTTCGGCATGGCGGCCTCGCGTTTCGACGAGCGGAGGAAGATCGTCGTCGATGAAGCCAATGCGATCGGCACGACGTATCTGCGCGCCGGGCTCCTGCCCGACGGCCGCGGCGCGAACGTCCGCAAGCTCCTGCGCGACTACGTCGATGCGCGACTGGAATTCCTGCGCACCAAGGACGTCGACGGCCTTTTGCTGAACTCCGAAAAGCTCCATCGCGATCTCTGGCGCGAAGCCGAAGCCGTCGGAGGGAAAAACCCCGACTCAATCGTCGTCGGCCTCTTCATTCAAGCGCTGAACGAAACGATCGACATCCATTCGAAGCGAGTCTTGGTGGGCCTGCAAAGTCGGCTGCCCCAAGTGCTGTGGACGACGCTCTACTTAGTAACGATCCTGACCATGGCCGGCGTGGGCTATCACGAAGGCTTGTCCAAATCTCGGCGATCGTGGGCCGTCGCGGTGCTCATCGTCGCCTTCTCCGCCATCATGACGCTGATCGCCGATCTCGACCGCCCGCAGGAAGGTCTCGTCGTCGTCAGCCAACAAGCCATGATCGACCTCCGGAAAACCATGAACGAGACACCCTGAACCGCATCTCCATCGACGGAACCACCATGACGGGCCCTCACTACCCTTCGCTCTACCAGATCAATACGCGCGTTTGGTTGACGGAACTATCGCGGCAACTCGGCCGCCCCGCAACGCTCGACGACGTTCCGGACGCCGAATTGGATCGGCTCGCACAACAGGGCTTCGATTGGATTTGGCTGCTCAGCGTCTGGCAAACCGGACCGGGAGCGCAACGCGTCTCGCGGAGCAACGCGGAATGGCGCCGCGAATTTCAAGAGACGTTGCCCGATCTGCGCGAGGAAGATATCGCCGGCTCCGGCTTCGCGATCACCGGCTACACCGTACATGCGAACCTCGGCGGCGACGCCGCGCTGGCCCGCTTGCGCGAACGGCTCCGCCAACGCGGGCTCCGGCTCATGCTCGACTTCGTTCCCAACCACATGGGCCTCGATCATCCGTGGGTGGAAGATCATCCCAACTATTTCATCCACGGCTCCGAGCTCGATATGGCCCGCGCGCCGCAGAATTACACTTGGGTCAAACGGAAGAACGGCGACGTACTGCTCGCCTACGGTCGCGATCCGTATTTCGCAGGCTGGCCGGATACGCTGCAACTCAACTACGCCGAACCCGCGCTGCAAGAAGCGATGATCGGCGAACTACTGAGAATCTCCGGACAATGCGACGGCGTGCGCTGCGATATGGCGATGCTCGTCTTGCCGGACGTGTTCGAACGAACCTGGGGACGGCGCGCGCCGCTCTTCTGGCCCGCGGCCACCGGGCGCGTACGCGAACAATCTCCCGGCTTCCTCTTCATGGCGGAAGTTTACTGGGACATGGAGTGGACGCTGCAACAGCAGGGCTTCGACTACGCCTACGACAAGCGACTCTACGATCGGCTGCGCGAAGGGCACGCGCGCCCCGTGCGCGAGCATTTCCATGCCGGGCTCGACTACCAAGACAAGCTGGCCCGGTTCCTAGAGAACCACGATGAACCGCGCGCCGCGGCGACGTTCGCGCCCGAGGTGCATCGAGCCGCGGCCGTCGCCACGTTCTTATCGCCCGGCCTGCGGTTCTTTCATCAGGGGCAGTTCGAAGGACGCAAGAAGCGTATCTCGCCGCATCTCGTGCGTGGTCCGCAAGAGCCGGTCGATGAGCAGTTGCAGGAGTTCTACAAGCAATTGCTCGCCATCCTGCGTCGGCCCGAGGTGCGCGACGGGCAGTGGCAATTGCTCGAATGCGCTCGGGCCTGGGACGGCAACTGGACGCACGATTGCTTTCTCGCCTTCGCTTGGCAATGCCCAAGCGGCGAGCGATTGATCACGGCCGTGAACTACGCGCCGAACCAAAGCCAGTGCCACGTTCGCTTGCCTTTCGCCGATCTCGGCGGCAAGCCGTGGCTGCTGCAAGACTTGCTCCACCCCGCCGAGTACGCCTGGAACGGCGACGACCTCCAAGGGCGTGGACTCTTTCTCGACATGGCGCCCTGGCAGGCCTCGGTATTTTCCCTCGCAGCGCACGCCGGAGCGGCGCGATGAATGAAACGCCGACGCAACGATCGCCGCCCCCGTCGCCGCCGCGCGTCGTGGCGATCAGCGGCCTAATCTTTTCCGCGCTCTACGTCGCCACCATCGTGCTTGTTCGGCTCGCGGTGCCTGCCGACCCTACCGACCCCGGCGCGTGGCTCAGCGATGAGTCGACGCGCAGCCAAGTTCGCTTCGCGCTCAACCTCACCCCCTTCACCGGACTGGCGTTCCTTTGGTTCATGGCCGTGCTGCGCAACCGCATCGGCTTACTGGAAGACCGCTTCTTCGCCACGGTATTCCTCGGCAGCGGGCTGCTCTTCACGGCCATGTTGTTCACGACCGTCGCCGTGAGCCGCGGACTGTTGGAAACCTTCGGCTCGGGCGATCCCGGCGGCAGCGAGGCGTACCAAGTCGCGCGCGTCACGGTTCACACGCTCATGAACACGTTCGCCGTGAAGATGGCGGCGGTGTTCATGTTCGTCACTTCGACGATCGGGCTCCGCACGGCGGTTCTGTCGCGCGGGATATCGTTCGTCGGCTTTCTATGCGCGATCGCCCTGCTGCTCGTCGTCACCGATTTTGCTTGGATCGCGCTCGTCTTTCCGGCGTGGGTACTCTTGGTCAGCGCCTACATTCTGGTCACCGACTTTCGTCAGCCGCGTCCCATGCCTTGAGGCTCGCTTAAGCGGCGGCGCCTCCGCGCGTCCGGTCTCAAATCAGTTCGGCGATCGGCGCGGCGTGGTTGTCGACCAAGTACTGCGGACGGCCGTGCAGATCGTTGATCGTCGTTTGGGCCGTGTCGATGCCCAACTGACGGTAAAGCGTGGCGAAGACTTCGGCGAACGTGACCGGCCGGTCGGCCGCTTCCCCGGCCAGTCGATCGGTGGCGCCGATCACTTGCCCGGTGCGCAGACCACCCCCTGCCAACATCGCGCAGGAAACGTTCGGCCAATGGTCGCGGCCGCCGTTGGCGTTGATTTTCGGCGTCCGGCCGAACTCGCCCCACACGATCACGGTCGTGTCTTTATCGAGCCCGCGTTCGCGCAAGTCGTCGAGCAAGGCGCTCACGCCTTGATCGAGCATCGGCATATGGTGACGCGAGTTCTCAAAGGTCGTGCCGTGCGGCTTGCCGTGCCAATCCCAGCGGCCGTAGGCCAGCGTCACGACGCGGGCGCCGGCCTCGACCAATCTCCGGGCCGTGAGAAAATACGGGTTCCACAACGGCCCCGCATCTCCGTAGCCGGCCGGCTCCAGCGAGCCGTAGCCGTAACGATCGCGCACCTTCGGATCTTCGTGCTCCAGATCCAGCGCTTCGGCGAGTTTGCTGGAAGTAAGAATGCCGAATGCCTGCCGTTGGAAATCGTCGAGCCCCGCCATCGCGCCCGCCGCATCCGTATCGCGACGAAAGCGATCGAACTCGGCGAGCAATCCGCGGCGATCGTCGAGCCGATCGATCGTCATGCCGTTAAGAACCATGTCGGACAAGCCGTCGCCGTCGGTGCGAAACGGCGAGTGGCCGACCCCCAAGAAACCGGGGCGGCCCGGGTCCGACCAGCCTGCCCCTTTCATTTTCGGAATCAAGCTCGCGAAGGGCGGGACCGACGGATCGGCCGGCCCTTGCAACTTCGACACGACCGAGCCCAATGCCGGCCAGCCCCCTTGCGGTTGTTGGGAGTTGGTGCGCCCCGTGAGACATTGCGACCCGGCGTGCCGGCCTTCGCTGCCGACGATCGAACGGAGGATGGCCAAGCGATCGGTCATCGCCGCCAGTCGAGGGAGCAGTTCGCAGATCTCGATGCCGGGAACGTTCGTGGCGATCGGGTTGAACTCGCCGCGCACTTCCACGGGAGCGTCAGGCTTCAGATCCACCAGATCCTGATGCGGCGGACCTCCCGAGAGGAAGATCATGATCAGCGACTTGGTCGAGCGCCCGGTTCCCGCGAGCGCTTCGGCGCGGAGCAAGTTCGCCAACGACAAGCCGCCGAGTCCCAAGCCGCCGATTTTCAAAAACTCGCGACGCGAAACGCCGTCGCAATGACGCGGACCACGAGCGGTCGATGAGCGTAGAGAAAGCATGGGAGATCCTCCCAAGGGCGGAGTGAAAACAAGGCGGGGGCGGCGGGCGCAGGCGGGGAGCAAACGAGCGCGGGGGCCATTCGCATCAAACACTGCTTATAGGTGATTCCCCGGCCGCTTGCAACGGAATTTTCCGCGAAGCGCTCAGGGGCTCCCGACGTCGGCCTTCCGCACCGAAAGCCTAGAGCTTGAGTTGATAGAATCTCGTCGCGTTCTCCGACCAAAGCTTCCGGCGTTCGCTTTCCGGTCGGCCCGCAATAATCTCGGTGAGCATGGCGACCCACGTTGCCAACGATGCGCCGAGCAAGCACACCGGCCAATCGCTGCCGAAGACGACGCGATCAGGCCCGAAGGTGTCGAGGCAGTGATTGACGATCGGAGCAAGAGCGCCGGCGTCCGCTCCCTTCGGCAACTTCGCGATGATGCCCGAGATTTTGCAAATGGTGTTCGGACGCGCGGCCAAGCGCTCGATTCCCGACTTCCATTGGTCGACCGTATGCGACGGTTGCGCATCGCCGCCGGCCGTCGACTTGGAAAACACCGCGGCATCGGCGTTGCCGCAGTGATCGACGATGAATCGCGTGTCGGGACAAAGCTCCGTCAGTTTCGCCGAGTCTTCCAGATCGGTCGGCCTCATGCAGAGATCGTAGCTCAGGCCGCGCGCGCCCAGCAGGCGAACGGCCTTTACGAATCGTTCCTCCAGACAGAAGCCGGCGGGCGCGTCGGCTTCATGCAGCACGCGACGCATTCCCTTGACTTCAGGAACGTCTCGAAAACGTTCGACGTAAGCGGCAAACCCTTCCGACTCGGGTCGACAGCCGATGACGGCGGCGACGGTCGGATCTCCCAACTTCGCCAGCGCAATCACATGTTCCGCCTCGGCCGCCTCTTGCGCGGGATCGACGTTCACTTCCATGTAGACGCACTTCACGTTCAGCCCTCGCGTCGCCGCGCGGTATTCGGTCATGTGATACGTCTGCCGCAACACCTCCGGGGCCCCGCCGAGCCACGGTAGTTTGAATTTCGACAGGTCCCAAAGGTGCTGATGCGTGTCGACGATCAGCGGCGCGGAGCCGTCGACGGCAGCCGAGGCTAAGGACGACAGCGGCACGGCGGCTACGGCGGCCGCCGACTTCAAAAAACTGCGACGTTGCATAAACGACTCGTGATAAAAATGGGAACTGTCGGTCACGGTGTGAAGGTAATCGATAGGAACCAGGGGACATACTACTTTTCGAAAAGCCGAATGTCTCCTTGTCTCTTTCCTGTATCTCTTTCGTTTTCAAGATTTGACCGGTTGGCGATTTCGGCCGATATTCACGGTCCGATCTGCGTCTATTCTCGGTGGTCCTAGATCCGAGCCCTTGCAAGAAAGCCCATGCCGATGCAGCCGACCGCCGTTCTCAAAATCATGCGGGAGCTATTCTGCCTGTTACGATACGGAATGACTCCGCTCATCCTCGTCGCAGCCGGCCTTGCTCCGTCGACAGGCCCGACGTTCGCCGACGAGGCGGGGGGAACATCGCGCAAGCCGAACATCGTCTTCATCCTGGCGGACGATCTCGGATATAGCGATCTCGGCTGCTACGGAAGCGAGATCGCCACGCCGAATTTGGACCGGCTGGCGAAAGACGGCCTCCGCTTTACGCAGTTCTACAATACGGCCCGTTGCTGGCCGACGCGTAACGTTCTTTTGAGCGGATACTACGCCCAAGCGACGCGCAGCGACCAACTGCTCGACGGCACCGGCCGCGGGATGCGGCCGCGGTGGGTCGGGCTGTTGCCGGAGTTGCTCAAGCCTGCCGGCTACCATTCGTACCACAGCGGCAAA
The DNA here is from genome assembly GCA_964633125.1 of uncultured Pirellula sp. Classification (GTDB taxonomy): domain Bacteria; phylum Planctomycetota; class Planctomycetia; order Pirellulales; family PNKZ01; genus PNKZ01. The sequence goes on from CAZWDN010000115.1 coordinate 13,343, forward strand.
TGGCACCTCGTCGGCGACGTGCTGCCGACCGGCTTCGAGCACTCGTATTCATTGAACGACCACAATCATTTCTTCGCGCCGCAACAACACACGGAAGACGACAAACCGCTGCCGCCGACGCCCAAAGATCAACCCAAGTACGCCACGACGACGATCGCCGACTATGCGATTCGTCACCTGCAAGATCACGCAAAGCAATATCGAGACGCGCCGTTCTTCAGCTACGTCGCCTTCACGTCGCCTCACTTTCCACTGCAAGCGCCGGCCGACGTGGTCGCAAGCTATCGCGAGCGCTACCGGCAAGGTTGGGAAAAGATTCGCGCGGCCCGCTACGAGCGAATGCGGGAACTCGGCGTGGCAAGTACCGAACTATCGGAACCGGAGCGCGATCTGGGCCCGCCGTACGCATTTCCCGACGATATCGCCAAACTCGGCCCCGGCGAAGTGAATCGGCCGCTGCCGTGGGATTCGCTCACGGCCGAGCAGCAAGAAT
>CAZWDN010000116.1:0-13816 GCA_964633125.1 uncultured Pirellula sp.
AAGGTCGGTCGGTGTTGCGCGAAATCGATTCCGCGATGGAACCGATGCGCCGCAAACAGCGCGATTTGCAGGCCTTTATGGCTTCGCAACTCGAGCGGCTGGAACTGTTGGCCGGCCGTCTCGACGAGCGGGAACGCGAACTGCTTGAACGAACGGAAACGCTCACCAAAGAGCGTACCGCGCTGGAAGAGGAATGGGGACATCTCGATTCGCTCGTCGAGGCCGCGCAAGCCAACGCGATGGAGATCCGCCTGGAGAAGCAGCGACTTGAGCAACAGGCGCGCGAACAGCACGACGGTCCGCAAGGCCGTGAGTTGCGTCGCCTGCGCGACGACGTCGAGCAACTCTCGCAAGAACGGCGCATTTTGGAATGCGAGTTGGAAGCGTCGCAGCGTAAAGTGGGCCAATTCGCCGACGTGGCGGTCGAACTCTCCGAGACGCGCGCCGAGCTCGCCGCGGCGCATGCGGAAATCGAACGCATGCGACGCGAGCCTTCGCGTATCGACGCCGCCGGGCTCGCCGAACTGCAACACCGCATCAACACGGCGCAGGAAGACCGCGACCGCTTAGCGGCCGAGGTTCGCCGACTCAAACAGCGTGAAAGCGAACTCGTCAAACAACGCGACGAAGACAATCGACGCTACACCGACGAACGCTTGGAATGGCTGAACGAGTTACGGTCGCTACGTCGTTCGTTTCAACAAAAGCCGGGCACGGAAACTCAGGAAGCCCATTCGCCCGCGGCCGCGCATGTGTCGCAATACACGCCGCCGCCCGCTCCGCCGCCGACCGACGACCGGCAAATCGACGACGTCTTGAGCCAATTTGAAGCGGTGAAGCGCGACATGGCGCGACACCGCCCGCGCAAAAACAACGAGAAATCTTAGGAACCGTGCATGAAGAACGAACGCGGCCGGCGGCGGCGAAAAGCGGCCGCTTCTCAAGAATTGCCTCACGTCTTGCGTAGCGACGGCGCTCACCGCGAGCCGGCCGCGGCGCGTAACGCCGTGCCGGCGACGGAGGAACTCCGCGATTCGCCCGCGACGACGCTCCAACTCGGCGATCCGGCCGTGATGGAACGCTTGGAAGAACTGGACGACGTCGTCTTCGAAGCCATTGCCGGCAAGAACTCGGCAATCGAACGGTTACAACGACTCTGGCCGACGGTGATCGGACGACTCTCCCCCGGCTTGGCCGAGGAGTCGCGCGAGGCCTACTGCCGGCATGCCCTGCAAAAATGGCTCGACTGTACGGAGAACGGCACGTCGCGTAATCCCAAGCTGGCGGTGTCGCTCATGGACGTGCTCACGGTGTTGCTCGGGCAACGCGGGAATTAACTTGCGTCTCGCGTTGCAACGGCCGGCAAACGCCTACTTTCCGATCAGTTCGCGGAACCGATCAAAGAGATAGCTGCTGTCGTGAGGCCCCGCCGAAGCCTCGGGATGGTACTGCACCGAGAACGCCGGCAGTTTCTTGTGACGGACGCCTTCGATCGTATTGTCGTTGAGATTGCGGTGCGTCACTTCCAAATCGCTCGGGAGCGACCCTTCATCGACGGCAAAGCCGTGATTCTGTGACGTGATTTCCACAACGCCCGTTTCGTAGTTCATGACGGGCTGATTTGCGCCGCGGTGACCGAACTTGAGCTTAAACGTCTTCGCGCCGCACGCGAGAGACAACAGCTGGTGGCCCAAGCAAATCCCGAACACCGGCTTCTTTCCCAAAACTCCCCGGATCGTCTCAATGGCGTAGTTGAGCGGCTCCGGATCGCCGGGGCCGTTCGAGAGGAACACGCCGTCGGGATTCGCGGCAAGAACGTCGCTGCTGGTCGCAGTTCCCGGAAGAATGGTGACGCGGAAATTGCGATCACGTAAATAGCGCGGGATGTTCCATTTCATTCCATAGTCCAGCGCTACGACGTGCGGCTTGCCGGCATCGTCGGACGACGGTTGGTCTTTCTCCAACTTCATCCAATGATTCAAGTTTTCTTGCCATTCACGCGACTGCGTAGGCATCACTTCACGCACCAGATCGCGGCCGACCAACCCCGGCGACGACTTCGCCTTGGCGACGAGACTGCGATCGTCCAGATCGACGGTTGAAAGCACCCCTTTGAGCGCTCCGGTAATCCGTAGCTTCCGGACGAGGGCGCGAGTATCAATTCCCTCGATCCCCACGACGTTGTAGCGGCGCAAGTATTCGCCGAGATCACCCTCTGCCCGGAAATTGCTCACGCGGGAGCTCAGTTCGCGCACGACGAAACCGGCCAAGTGCGGCTTCTGGCTTTCGACGTCCTCGGCATTCACGCCGTAGTTGCCGATTTGCGGATAGGTCATCGTCACAATCTGCCCCCGATAGCTCGGGTCGGTCAGAATCTCTTGATAACCGGTCATCGAAGTGTTGAAGCAGACCTCGCCGTCGACTTCGCCGTGGGCGCCGATCGACGTACCGGTGAAAACAGTGCCATCTTCCAACGCCAGTTTGGCCGCTTGAGGCATTTCCTGAAGATTCCTCGTCGTGAAAGTGTTTCTGATGTGCGGAATCGAACCGCAATCGCAACCGCCCGAGCCGTCGCCTCGCACCGCGTTTTGCAACGGTTCGCTCCGCGCGCAACGATTATGCCGCCGCGTCCTGAAAACGAACCCCGTTCCCACCGGTCTCCCGTCCGGATGCCTAAAGTCGCCCGACGCCGAGACCGATAGCAAATGGTACGGCTGTGGGTCTCCGGACGCAGGTTTACCTGTATTCGGGCAGCCTTGGGAGGGTTCTTGCCCCGGCGAGCAAGGGCCCTCCTTTTTTCGTTTGCGGAGCGAACGACGAGGATTTCGGCGAACCGGGCCCCCTATCGTCCCCCATCGGCTGCGACGAATTCCGCAGATTATATCGTTCGCACCGGCGTTCGTATAGCGGCGCGAAGAGCCGCGAACGCGTTGGAAACCGCGGCTTCCGCCAATCGAGAAAGCGCCGGGCGGACTGCTTGAGTCGGCTTACGAACCGGTGCTCGGCGTCGTGGATTCGGGCGTCGCGGCCCCGCCGGATGTGTCGACGACCGGCCCCTTGCCGTCGGTCCCTAAGCAGCGGCCGATTTGCCGCAAGGCCTGCTTTAGTCGGCTTTCATTTTCCACGAGAGCCATCCGCAAATAACCTTCGCCGGCAGGCCCAAAACCGGTACCGGGGCTGGCTGCGACCCCCCCCTCCTCCAATAGTTTCATGGCGAACTGCAAGGTGTCCATCTTCGCCAAATACTGATCCGGGATTTTCGCCCAGACGAACATTCCGGCACGTGGAACGGGCACGGTCCAGCCCATGCGGCGAAGGCCGTCGACCATGACGTCGCGGCGCCGCTGATAGAGCTTGGCCTGTGATTCGACGGCGGCTTCGGTGTTACGCAGCGCCATGATCGCGGCGATCTGAATCGCCTGGAACATGCCGTAGTCGTAGTAGGCCTTGATCGTCGCCAACGACTTGAGCATTTCGGCGTTGCCGCAGGCATAGCCGACGCGCCAGCCGGCCATGTTGTAGCCTTTGCTCATCGTCGTGAATTCCACGCCCACGTCGATCGCTCCCGGCGCCGCCAAGAAACTTGGCGGCACGTACCCGTCGAACGACACGTCGGCATAGGCCGAATCGCTGATGACCATGAAGCCGTAACGCTTGGCAAGCTTTACGATCTCGACGAAGAACTGCGGATCGACCGTCACGCCGCTCGGGTTGTGCGGATAGTTGACGATCAGCAACTTCGGCCGCGGATGCAGGTGCTGGCACGTGTATGCGATGTTCGATAGAAACTTCTCACTATCGGCGACTTCGAGCGTTATGCAGTTGCCCGAGGCCAAGGCGACGGCAAACACGTGGGCGGGAAAGTAAGGTGCCGGCACGATTGCCGTGTCGCCGGGGCCCATCAGCGCCAGGCACATGTGGCTGAAGCCTTCCTTCGAACCGAGGCAAACCACCACTTCCTTTTCCGGGTCGATGCGCACGCCGTACTTGCGCAGATACTTGCCGGCGACTTCGCGCCGCAGATTCAAGATGCCGATCGATTGGCTGTAGCCGTGGTTGCGCGGGTCGCGGGCCGCTTCGACGAGCTTTTCGATCACCAATTCGTGCGGCGGTTCCGACGGATTACCCATCCCCAGATCGATGACGTCTTCGCCGGCCCGCCGCTTTTGATACAGCACGCTGTTGATGCGCGCGAACAGGTACGCCGGCAGCCTGCTCATCCGTTCGGCAGGAGTGATCTTAAACGGCTCGCCGGCAGAGCCGGACATGGTGGGATCGCTGGGCGTGTTCATCGTCGCAAAATCGGCTAACGCTGTGGGGGTGGCAAACGCAAGGTGAATTCGATTACCGAACAAGTCGCGTAATCTTCTAGATTACACATTTTGGCCCGAATTGGGAAACGCAGAACGTCGCCGCCGCGAAGCGGATCTGGGGGATTTCGCGCCGCAACAAACACCCGGCTATTCCTCAGACGGGCGATTGCCGGCGACGAGCCCGCTTCGAACGGCCAAGACCACGGCGACGAGTGCGCCCGTACAAGCGACCAAGAAGACGAGAAAAACTCCCAAGCCGCCGACGTTCGAGGCCGTGACGTGCAGTGACGCGTATTGGTTTAGGTCGATCGTCGAAGTCCGTCGGGCCTCGCGTAGGGCCGTCGCGGCGCCCACCGCGCCGACCACTGCGAACCACAAGCTCGCGAGCGTCCTTCCGCTGAGCGAGGCTCGCCGCCAAACGCGGTACCAGATCAGCGTTTGCACGCCGAGCCCGAGCGTGGCCGCTCCGAGGTACGGCCATACGTCGGATGCCGTAAGCCGCCGTCGAATCGGCTCCTCAAGACACGCGAAGTAGCCGCCGCCGGCGAGCACGGATGCGACGAGGCCGAATAGCGCAAGCAGGGCGAGCGTACGAACGGCCGGTTCCGACATCGGGTCCGGTTCCGCAGCGACCAACCGAGACGTGAAGCCCGACATCCAAAACTGGGCCAGCAGCGCGGCGGCAAGCACGGGAAACGCGCCGAAGTACCACACCGTCAGGCGCGGCACCAGTTCCGGATCGAGATAAAACCAACGGTTCGCGCCGTAGACTTCCGTCCAAACGGCTTGGCCGCGCGTACTGAGCAAATGATTCTCGGTCCACGACCAGGCCACGAACGCAAAACAGCACAAGATGCCGACCGAAACCATGGCCCGAATCCAGGCCGAGAAGTGATGCCAGCGTTTGCTCTTTTGTAGGTACAGCAAATAGAAGGCCGCGATGAGCACCGGTAGGATCGCCATCCAACGGTGAAATAGCAGCAGGTTGGCGGTGTAGAACGGGCGTTGGTAGAGAATCTGCAGGAACAACAGCGGAGCGACCGCCGCGGTAATTGTGACTCCCAACGCAAACGGCATCCAATCGCGCAACACTTCCACAATCGGACGCTGCGCCAACGCCGGGCCGCGCACCGCTTCCCAGACTCCGAGCAGGGCCAAATAGGTGGAACCGGCCAAGACGTAGTTCATCGGCAGTACGTGCAGCACCAAGGTTGCACCATAGAGCACCAAGTAGAACACGGTCTGCGTCGGGTAATCGAACGGATACATACCGACCTTAAGGTTGAGACGAGACGGCCTCGACGGCCTTCCCGGTGCGGATCTTGTTATGCATCAGCTCAAGGCCGGAAACCGTCCCGACTTCGTCGAGATGGGCTTGGATCTGCCGCAAAACCTCGGGCCGGTTCGAAACCTCCCAGGTCGCCGGACTTTCCGCCTCGCGCCATTCGAGCCATTGCACGAGGGCTTCAAGTTCCTGAGCCGTGCCGGCGAACGGCGGCATGAACGGTTTTGTTCGCTGCAATTGCGCGATGTTCAGTCGCAGTTGGCCGGTCGTCCAGGTGCGCGTCAGGCCGAGGATGCCGTTGGCGCCGTCGACGGTATGGCAGATCGAACATTGCAGGCGAAACACCTTCGCCCCGAGCCGAAGCTGCTCGGTCGGAATCTCCGCGGCGTCTTTCAGCGGATACGGATCATGAATCGCGCACCCTTCGACGCGCAGCCTTGCGATCTCCGACTCCGTCACGGAGTTGGCGTAGAGCACGTTGCGCACCGTGTAAGGCTTGCGCATTCCTTCGCGGACAAACTCACCGCCCGCCGTCGCCCCCATCGCCAACGCAAGTAGGAGGCCCGCCGTCATCGCGCTGATGAAGTTGCGGCGATTGAAGATCATGAACACGGCGTAGCAGCCGATGAGCAACGACGTGCCGACGCCGAGCATCAGGAACATGGTCATCGCCACGCTTTCGCCCATCACCCAACGCCGGCTATCGTCCGGCACGACGGCGAAGTACCAAACGCCGACCAGCGGCATCGCCGCCATCGGCGCCAGAAAGTAAAACGCGCGATGCAGCATCGTCTTCTTCTGTTCGCGCGACCAATCTCTCGCCAAGTTGATCACCAAGCAGGCGAACAAGCCGGCCTCGGCCAGAGCCGTAATCGTACGAAAGATCAGCGACGGCCAAAACGATGGATTGAAGAAGCCGCTCCAGACCGTGCGTTCCTCCAACCATTGAGCGGGAGTCAATTGCCACGAGAGAATCCCGTTGATCCAGAACAAGCTCATCCACGAGGCCAACGAATACGACATCAACAAGCCGAGGCGCGTGCGGTCGGGAAGCCGCGGTCCGTAACGGTAGAACGCATATCCGGAGCCGACCTCGAGGCAGAAGAACGTCCACTCCGTGGCCCACAACCAATGAAACTCTTGAACCATCAGACCGATGGTGCGCGGACTGACTTGAATAGACGTGAGCCAAATCGCCACGCCGGTCAACGCGCCCAGCACAAAGCTGATGAGCACCAGCCAGCGAAAGTAACCGTCGACGAAGTCGCGCGCCAGCTTGCTCCGGCCGGTCATCGCCAGCCATTGAAATACGCAAAGGAGCATTCCGCCGCCGATCGCAAACTGCGCCAAGAACACATGCACGATGCCGACGCCGCCGATCACCATCCCCTTCATCACGGGACCGAAGTCGTTGATCGGATAGTACGGAAAGTCCATGCGTCGGACGTCCTCATGCGGAATGCGCCGTCACGCGTGCGGTCGCTTCCGTAACATTGACGGTTGCCCCTCCCGTTCGGCAAGGGCGCAAGGCGCAAAAAAATGCTCGCCCCCGGTTTCAGGGGCGAGCATCGAAAGTTTCTATCGCGGCGTGCGAGCTATTTCGTTCAGCGATTTCCAATAGGCGCTTCGAAACCGGCCTGTACGGCATTGCCGTTCGTACCGGTCGCGGCCTGCTCGATGCTCTTCCCCAAAGTGGGCGATTGCACCTTGCCGGTCACGAAGTTGTCGATCCGCGCCGTTTCCTGCAGGCGAGCATACTCGCGCGCCATCGCCTGACGCGTCTTCTTTTCGTGGACGTCGGTGTAAATCAGGTCGCGTACTTCGGCAAATTCGATCGGGCGCGGCTTGGTGTACGACTCGCAAAAGAGAATCACGAACGTATCGTCGACCTGAATGATGCCCGACATCTCCCCCGGCTTCAGCGCGAAGGCTTCCTTTTCCAGAATCGGCTGACCGCCGTGGCGTTGGATCGGCGGCACTTCTCCGCGTAGCGCGCGGCTGACGTTGTCGATCGAGTATTGCTCGGCAAGCATGCCGAAGTGATCGGCGGTCGGGTTGTCGCGCGCCATCTGCCAAACCTCTTGCGCTTTCCGCATTTGGTTATGCACGATGGCCCGACATTTCACGCGCGGGCCGTAGTTGGCTTCAAAGCCCTTTTGCAGGTCTTCTTCCGTCACTTGCACGCCTGCCGCCACGAGCTTCTTCAAAGCGACGCTCGGCCACACCGAATCGTAGACGTACTGATCGAACGGAATCTTTTGAGTTTGCGTGATTTCTTTGATCCAACCCTCGACGTCGGGATCATTGCCGCCGGGGGTTTTCGTCTTCCCCATCGCCAGCGCGGCACGCGCGATTTCCGCGTCGATATCGGCCTGGGCGACCTGCAAATTCGCCTGCTGCAACGCGTTTTGCAGAACGGCCCGACCGATCATCGCGTCGAGAATTTCCTTGCCGTGGCGATTGACGCACTCGTCGGCGAGTTGGGCGGTCGACAGCACCCGCCCGTTGACGCGCGCCGCGACTTCGGGCTCTTGCGCCCGTCGTTGCGGATCCTCGAAGACGACGTCGACTTGCGACTGCGTCTTGATGTAGGCAAACACTTCCGTCGATGCGAGCCGGAGTTTCTTGTCGCGCACGGCGTCGGAGAGCACGCGAGTGAGCTTGTCGTCAAGCGGCACCGGTCGCCCCGGCAGCTGATGTTCGCACTTCAAAATCACGTATTGCTGTCCCACCGGAAAAATTTCCGAGATCGCGTCTTTCGGCAGCGCAAAGGCGACCTTTTCCAAGGCCGGATCGCCCATATGCTTGCGAATCGGCTGAATGAGTCCTTTCGCGCTGGCGCTGTTGACGTCGACGGAGTAACGTTTGGCGAGGTTGCCGAAGTCGTCCGGCACGGCCATCGCTTGCGCCCGCACCTTTTCGGCGGTCGGCAGATCGTTGAAGGCGATCAAGCGGCACTGCACGGCCGGCCCGAATTGAGTTTCGTAAGCCTGGGCGATTTCCTGTTCGGTCGGTTGAATTTGAGCGGCGGCGATCAACTTCAGGGCCACGGTCGGCCAGATGATGTCGTTGGCGTACTGCTCCGCCGTGATGCCGCGTTCGGTTTCGAGCATCTTCAGCCATTCGGCCTTGGGAATGGCGAAACGTTCGGCCATTCGATCGATTTCTTCGTCGACCTGTTGGCGCGTGACGACGATGTTGTGCTTGACGCAGAAGTCGGCGATGAGCGTGCGATTCACGAGCCCGTCGAGAACGCCTTCGCCGAAATGCCACAAGCATTGTTGCGCGAGTTCGTCGCGCGTGATGCGCACGTCGTTGACGATCGCGGCGACGTTGCTCGGGGCCGCGGGTTTGGCGTCCGGAGCGGGGGGAAGATTGCCCGGCGGCGCGGCGGCCGGAACTTGCGCCGTCGCCTCATCGGGGCCGGTTGCATTCCGCACGACGACGCACAAGGCGATCAATGCGACGACCAACGCGCCGGTGATGGCATGCCGTTGCCAAGGTCGCAAGCTTTTCCAAGAACTTCGCACGCGCGTTCGAGACATGGCGGTTCCTCCCTTAACCGTAGCGCCGGCATCATGCCGCGCCGAAAATACCGATGGCCCACGGCGACGGAGGTCCGCCGGCTTCGTGAGGCGGGGGAGTATAGAACCGGGCCGGAAAACGGGTCAAGCTCGCTTGACGCCTGCCGGCTAGGCAATCATGGTGCCGGCATTGCCGCCGACCTCACTATTTCGCCAGCCAGGACCGCGCTTCGTCGCAGCGATTGGTGATGAGGCCGTCGAGTCCGGCCGCGACAAGCTTACGGGCTTCGTCAGGCTTATCGATCGTGTAGCTCCATACTTTCAGCCCCGCGGCCTGCGCGGCGGCGATCGACTCGGCGTTCAAATCCGTGTAGCGCCAGCCGACGACTTCGCTGCCGATCCGGCGGGCCTCGGCGATCTTGTCGGCGTCCAACGCGTCCTTGCCGAGCAGGCCGGTGACGATCGTCGGATCGAGCCGGCGCACGTCGGCGATAAACTTCCAATCGAACGCTTGCACGATGCACCGGCTCACGACGTTCATGCGGTGCAAGATGGAGACGAGCGTCGCGGCGTCGCCGTCTTTTCGTTCGACCATGCAGCACGAACCGGGGAGGATGGCGTCGAGCGATTCTTCAAGCGTCGGCAAACGAGTGCCGGCGAACTTCGCGTCGAACCAAGTTCCCGCATCCAGCGGACGGAGTTCGGCGGCCGACTTCGCGCCGATCACGATCTCTTTCGCGCCGAACGCACTCACGGAATTCGTCGTGCGGTCGAGCTTGGCGTCGTGGATGACGATCGGCTTGCCGTCGGCCGAGTGACGATAGTCGAGTTCGACGAAATCCGGGCCGTGCTTGACCGCTTCCGTGAACGCCGGCAACGTGTTCTCGGGAAAACGGCTGGAGAGCCCGCGGTGGGCGATCACGAGCAGTTGCGAACCGCGGACCAGTTCGGCCGCGGTGGGGGACCCCTTCTTCTCGGCGGCGACCCGCGCCGAATCGGCGGCCATCAATAAGCCTCCCGTCGCCAGAATGCAACCGCTCGCGGAACTGAGGAATTCACGGCGCGACTCACGTCGAACTTCTCGCATCGCGCTCACTGCTCCGCGCCGGGGAAATACTTACGTCCGCCCTACTCTTCCATGACCTCGGTCTCTTTGGCTTTGGCCATCGAGTTGGCTTTGTCTTCGTAGGTCTTGGTGAGCTCTTGAATCTCTTCCTTGGTGGAATCTCGTTCGTCTTCCGAAAGGACCTTGTCCTTTTCGGCTTGCTCGGCGGCCTTGTTACCGTCGCGACGCACGTTCCGCACCGCAACCTTCGCTTCTTCGGCGAGTTCCTTGATGCGGGCCACGAGCTTGCGGCGCGTTTCGGTCGAGAGCGCGGGGACGTTGATGCGAATCATCCGGCCGTCGCTTTGCGGATTGAAGCCCAGGCCGCTGGCGATGATCGCCTTCTCAATGTCTTTGATGGTGCCGGGATCGAACGGGCGAATGACGATCTGCTGCGGCTCCGGAGCGCCGATCGACGCCAATTGCTTGATCGGCGTCTGCGAGCCGTACACTTCCACGCGGAGCGAATCGACCAAGCCGGGATTGGCCCGACCGGTGCGGATGCCCGTCAGGGCGTGCTTCAGCACGCTCAGGGCTTTTTCCATTCGCTCTTCGACGTCCATCAAGATTTCGTCGGCGCTCATCGCGATGTCTCTGCTAACTGCTGTTGCCGGTTCGAATTGATTCCTAGACCTTCACGACGGCTCGACTGCTGATGATCGTGCCGAGGCGTTCGCCTTGCACGGCCCGTTCGATGTTGCCGTCTTTGCGATAGTTGAACACTAAGATCGGCATGTCGTGCTCCATGCATTGCGTGATCGCGGTGGGGTCCATCACGCGCAGCTTTTGCTCGAGCACGGCCGAATACGTCAGCTCGCTGTAGAGCATGGCGTGCGGATTCTTTTCCGGGTCTTCGCTGTAGACGCCGTCGACCTTCGTGGCCTTGAGCAGCACCTGGGCTTCGACTTCCAAAGCCCGTTGCGCGGCCGCCGTGTCGGTGGTGACGTAGGGATTGCCGGTGCCGCAGGCCAAGATGACGATGCGGTTCTTTTCCAAATGGCGCCGGGCGCGGCGACGGATATACGGCTCCGCGAGCGGCTCCATCTTGATGGCCGTCATGAGCCGCACGGCGCAACCGAGCGATTCCAAGGCGTCTTGCAGCGCGAGGCCGTTGATGACGGTGGCGAGCATGCCCATCTGATGGGCCGTCGCTTCGTGGATGCCTTCGCCCGCAATGCTCTTGAATTGCGCGCCGCGCAGGATGTTACCCCCGCCGGTGACGATGGCCATCTGCGCCCCGCCTTTTTGCGCTTGGGCGATCTGGCGGGCCGTGTGCATGGTCACATCCATGCTGATGCCGCGCTCTCCGGCGTGGCAAAAGCTTTCGCCGGAGAGTTTCAGCAAGACGCGGCGCGAGGAGGCGGTGCCCATCTGCATTTCCTTAGTGATCGCAAGCCGGTGATCGCAATTCGCGGCGCGGGTTTAACCCTTGCCGAGCTTCCAGTTGACGAAGTTCGTAATCTTCATCCCCTTGCTCTTGAGCAAAGCGGCGACGGTTTGCTCTTGATCCTTCACGAACGGTTGTTCGGTGAGAACGCGAGCCGAGTAGAAGTTCTTCATGCGCCCTTCGATCATCTTTTGAATGATGTTCTCGGGCTTTCCTTCCTTGCGGGCTTGTTCGGTGAGGAACGCGCGTTCCTTTTCGACTTCCGCCGCCGGCAGGTCTTCCTTGTTCACGGCCAACGGGCTCGAAGCCACGATGTGCATCGCGATGTCCTTGGCGGTTGCGACGTCGCCCCCTTCGAAGGCGACGAGCGAACCCAAGTCGCCCGTGGCGTGCACGTAGCCGACCGTCGTGCCCTTGTACTTCGCGAGCCGGCCGATCTTGAAGACCTCGCGCAAGCGGTTGAACATGTCGTCCTTTTGCTCGGCCAGCGTTTGCGGCTTGCTGGGGGACTTTTCCTTGAGCAGCGCTTCGCCGTCGGCGATCTCGGTCTTCGCGGCGGCCAGCGCCTTCGCACAATCTTCGGCGAACTGGCGGACGTCGGGACCGTTGGCGACCGGAGCGCTTTCGCAAAGAATTTCCACGAGCGCGCCGGCTTGGTCGTCGCTATAGGCGCCGATGCGGCCGAATTCCGTGTCGCGACCGAGGCGCACGCCTTCGAGTTTCTTCCCCTTTTCGCGCAGGATCTTCGCCGCGGCGTCCTTATCGCCGCCGGCCTCGACCAGCGCCGCCTTGCAATCCATCATCGGTTGCCCGGTCTCTTCGCGTAACTTCATCACCAAGGCTGCTGTAATCTCCGCCATCTCGTTCGTCTCCCGCTAAAACTCTGCTGATTATTTGACTTGAAGATTGAGAACCGCCCGGCCGGCATCGGGCCGGATGCCGCCGGGCGCTTCGATAATTGTCGCGTTGTTCGACGCTCTCACCCCTCACCCCCGGCCCCTCTCCCGCAAGGGGCGAGGGGAAGAATAGGCATGGGAACGGCAGGCGATCTCGTTACTTAGACCGCGTTAGTCTTTGTCCGGGGTTTCCGGGCTCGTGTAGGCGCGGGCACCGATGCCGCCGGCGTCCGACGTGTTGGCCTTGCCTTCGATCACGGCCGAGGCCAATTGGTTCACGACCAATTCGATCGAACGGATGCTGTCGTCATTGCCCGGAATCGGCAAATCCACCATGTCCGGATCGCTGTCGGTATCGATCAGCGCCACGGTGACGACGCCCATCTTACGGGCTTCCATCACCGCGTTCTTTTCCTTCTTCGGGTCGATGATCACCATGCACTCCGGCAGGCGGGTCATCGTGCGCATGCCGTTGAGGTTGCGGAACATCTTGCGATATTCGCGATTCAACGCCGATTGCGCCTTCTTCGAATACTGGTTGAAGATTTCGCCGTTCTTGATTTTTTCGAGCTCTTCCAAGCGAGCCAGCCGGCTGCGAATCGTGCGGAAGTTGGTGAGCGTGCCGCCCAACCAACGTTCGTTCACGAACGGCATGCCGCAGCGAGCGCCTTCGCGTTCGATGGTTTCGGCGGCTTGCTTCTTCGTGCCGACGAATTGAATGAGGCTGCCTTGCGAAGCGACCTGCGTGAGGTACTTGCGGGCGCGAATGAGACCGCGGATGGTTTCGCGGACGTCGATGATGTGGATCAGGTTGCGGCGCCCGTAGATATAGGGCCGCATCTTCGGATTCCAACGGCTGGCACGGTGGCCGAAATGCACACCGGCTTCGATCAACTGCTTCACGAGTTCAGAGGACACGCACTAACTCCTGTAAAACTAAGCACACCGGCAAAAGTCCGCCGAGCGAACGATCTATCGGCAACGGCCGAAGAATCAACACTACGGGGCGTCCGGCGTTCATGGGGTATTCGGTCAATCGAGAGAAACTCTCCAGCACGGACCGTGCACGCCGGAGAAGCCCCTTATCGTACAGGGCCCGCCAAAGAGCGTCAATCGACGCTAAGTACCGGCGGCAGATAGATTTGAGAAGCATGCACATGATCTTTGGCCTAGCGCTCGCGGCGTACCACCGGTTTGGCACTTACGTCGATTGGTCCGACCACCCACTGCGTACATAACTCCGGTTATGTACGCACCCCTTGTGGGTTTTAGGGTTGTGCGTACTTAACCCCGAGTTATGTACGCA
>CAZWDN010000117.1:0-13747 GCA_964633125.1 uncultured Pirellula sp.
GCCTGTGCCGCCGAGCGTCACCCCCTCGGCGGCCTCTTTTTTGCGCGTTAGGTTAATGCACCGGCGACCTGACGGCTCCCGCTCGCCGAAAGCAATATTACACACTCCAAGCAAGAACGCCGCCTGATGTTCGAGCAACAACGCCATAAGCCGCTGGTGCCTTTGGAGCGGCCGCGCGAATTGATCATCGCCTGCACGCCGCTGCGGAGCAACGTGAATCTCTCGCGCATCGTGCGAGCCGCCGGCTGCATGGGCGTACGTCGACTGATCGCCTGCGGCGCGGCCAAGGTCGTGCAAAAGATCGCCCGCAACAGCATCGACGACGGTGACGGTGATTCGACCGACGGCGAAGGGCCGGGCGTCGAGATTGAAACCCATCGCACGCTCCCGCCGGTGCTGCGCGAACTGCGCGCCGAGGGGTACCAACTCGTCGGCCTCGAACAAACGACCAACTCCGTTTCAATTTTCGATTTCGCCTTCGAGCGCAAGACGGCGCTCGTGGTCGGCAACGAACGCTCGGGGATCGACGAAGAATCGCTCCGGCTATTGCATCGCGTCGTGGAGATCCCGATGTTCGGGTTGCCGTACGCCCTGAACGTCGGCACGGCCACGTCGATGGCGTTGTTTGAATACTGTCGCCAATTTCCGCGTGGATGATCGTCCGACGTTCAATTCCGCTCGTCACGGCGTTTTCCGCGTCCTTGTCCGCTTTTCCACCCTCGTCTAAACTATTGGGTTTGGAGTGCCGTGTCCTTTCAGCAGTGAGAGTTTGCCGTGCCTGGAACATGCGTGATCGGTTTGCAATGGGGTGACGAAGCCAAAGGGAAGATCGTCGACCTGCTTACCGAAAACCACGACATCGTCGTTCGTTACCAAGGCGGAGCCAACGCGGGACACACGGTCGTCACCGGCGGACAAACCTACAAACTCTCGCTGATTCCCTCCGGCATTCTCAACCCAAAGGTGCAAAACGTCATCACCGGCGGCGTCGTCCTCAATCCGCCGAGCATTCTTGCGGAAATCGACGGCCTGCTGGCCCGCAACGTGCGCATCGACCGTAACCTCACGATCTCGGATCGGGCCCATGTGATCTTCCCCTGGCACCTGGAAGAAGATCGCCTGACCGAAGCTCGCAAGAACACAAGCGGCGAAGCCATCGGCACGACGCAGCGCGGCATCGGCCCCTGCTATCGCGACAAGGTCGGCCGGACGAACGCCTTCCGCCTCGGCGACCTCTTCCGCCCGAACTTCGCCGAACGCGTACGCCTCGTCGCGGCCGAGAAGAACGTACTGCTCAAGACGATCGCCCCGGCCGGCCAAGCGCCGCAGCTCGACGCCGAACAAATCGTGAAAGACTACACCGCGTACGGCGAACGCTTGAAGCCGTTTGTCGGCGACACGACCGCCTTCCTCCTCGACGCCGTCGATGCCGATCGTCGAATGCTCTTCGAAGGTGCTCAAGGCGCGCTGCTCGACGTCGACCACGGCACCTATCCCTACGTCACGAGCAGCAACAGTTCGGGCGTCGGCATTTCCTCGGGAAGCGGCGTACCCGGCAGCTTCTACAAGCGGATCATCGGCGTGGTGAAGGCCTACGGCACCCGCGTCGGCGGTGGACCGTTCCCCACCGAGCAAGACAATGAAATCGGTCAGCACCTTCGCGACCTGGGGAACGAATACGGTACGGTCACGCGTCGTCCGCGGCGCTGCGGTTGGTTCGACGCCGTGGCAGCCCGCTACACCGTGCGGCTCAGCGGCGTCACGACCTTGGCCGTTATGCTGCTCGACGTCTTGAGCGAAGTGCCGGAAATCCAGGTCTGCACGGCCTACGAGATCAACGGCAAACGCATCGACACGTTCCCGAGCCATGTCGACGACTTGCGCGACGCCCGCCCGATTTACACCACTTTCCCCGGCTGGCAAACCGACATCAGCAAGATCACCCGCTGGACCGATCTGCCGGAAAACGCGAAGGCGTACATCGCGGGCCTCGGTAAGATTCTCGGCCGACCGGTGGAGATTACGTCCGTCGGACCCGATCGGGCCGCGACGATGTTCGCCCCCGGCGCAAGTTGGGCGCCGCCGACCTTTCTTTCGCAGTAGCTGGTAGCAAGTTGCTAGTAGCTAGTCGAGGTCCGATGCAGTTGATTCCAAGGCGATGAAGCGTTTCTGAAAACTAGCACTCAGCTACTAGCAACCAGCTACTCTGCCGTGACTCAAGCCGCAGTCGAACAACGCGACGAACTCGCCGACGTACCGCCGGAAAAGCGGCCGCAGCACATCGCCGTCATCATGGACGGCAACGGCCGTTGGGCGCGTCGCCAGGGGTTGCCGCGCATCGAAGGCCATCGCCGCGGCGTGGCGAGCGTGCGGGCGATCACCGAAGAATGCGCCCGACTAAAGCTCAAGCAGCTTACGCTCTACTGCCTCTCCAGTGAAAACTGGAAACGGCCGCAGCCGGAACTCGATTTCTTGATGCACTTGCTCGAGCAGTACTTGGTCGAAGAGCGTGCGACCTTGCTCCGCGAGCAGATTCGGCTCACCGTCATCGGCCGCCGCGAAGGTATTCCCGCCTCGGTGCAGGAAGAGATGGACCGCACGATCGCCATGACGGCGGGCCATGCCGGACTTAATCTTTGCCTGGCGATCAACTACGGCGCCCGCGGCGAGATTGTCGACGCCGTGCGCCGCATCGCCGCCGACGCGCGCGCGAGCCTCATCGACCCCGCTTCGCTCGATGAAGCGACGATCGAAGCCAAGCTCTACACGGCCGGCATGCCCGACCCGGATTTACTGATTCGCACCGCCGGAGAAATGCGGTTCAGCAATTACCTTTTGTGGCAAATCAGCTACGCGGAGTTTTGGGTCACGGAAACCTGCTGGCCGGAATTTCGCGAACCGCAGTTGCACGCCGCGATGCGCGACTACGCCGCCAGAAACCGCAAATTCGGCGGCCTCAACCCGGCGGACCTGCTGGCCTAGCGCTCGCACAACGGCCTGCTTCCGTCTGCCTTCCGCCCTCCCCCCTCCCCCATTAACTTATGCTTCGCTGGCGACTCACTCTCGGCGCGGTCTTCATCGGGCTGCTCGTCGCGCTGTTCTGGATCGACGCGCACGGCATCGGCGATTGGCATTACCCGGGCATCGCCCTGATTCCGTTGGCGCTGCTGTTGACGGTCGGCGGGACGCAAGAGTATCTCTCGATGGTCCGCTCGCGCGAGCCGAACGTACTACGCTGCCCGCTTTACGCCGGCAACATCGCGCTGGTCGCGACCGCGGCCATCCGTAATCCGCACGCCTCGCTCCATTGGCAACTCGCGGCGTTCGCCTGTGCGTTCTTGCTCCAAGTCGTCATCGAGATCTTTCGCTACGACAAGGACACGTCGCAACGGGTTACCGAACGGCTCGGCCTCAGCGTGCTCGGGCTCGTCTACATCGGCTTGCTGATGAGCTTCGTCGTCCGGCTCCGCTTGGTCGGCGACGCCTCGCTCTTCCCGCTGATCTCAATGCTCGTCGTCGTCAAAATGGCCGACATCGGGGCCTACACGATCGGCCGACTCTTCGGCAAACATAAGCTCGCGCCAAAGCTCAGCCCCGGAAAGACGCGAGAAGGGCTGGTCGGCGGAGTGCTCTTTTCAGCAATCGGGGCCGTAGCGCTAGGGTTCATCACGCTGAAAGTCCTTCCACCGCTCGATAAATCGCATGCCGTGCACACGGTACTAAGAACTTCGCATTGGCTGCTCGCGGCGTACGTCATCACGGTCAGCCTCACCGGTACGCTGGGCGACCTGATCGAATCGCTCCTCAAGCGCGATTTCGGCCGCAAAGACTCCAGCGATTGGATGCCGGGCTTCGGCGGGGTGCTCGACTTGATCGATTCGCCGCTCCTGGCCGCCCCGGTCGCCTGGGCGTTCTGGCATTGGGGTTGGATCACCCTGTAGCGGCCTTGCCGATCGCGCGGCCCAAATCCCGACTGTCGCTGCGACAGCCTGACGCCCGCCAGCGCACCTAACCCCTTACCCCAAATTCACTTACACATCCGTCGATTTGAGTTCGGCTAGTTCCTATCGATGTGGGATACTATAACCAAGGGCCGTAGGAAGCGGCCGTTTGAGGACCTGGATGCGTCGCACAGCGCGGCGCGTGTGAATGAGCGAAGCTAGTATCTCCGTTGACGATCCGCAGGCGATGCTCTCGCTCTTCGGTCCGCGCGACCAACATCTGCGCCGCATTCGCGAGGCGCTCGACGTCCGAATCGCCGCGCGCAACGGGCAGATCGTCGTTGAAGGAGCCGAGTCCTCGGTCTCCAAGGCCACCGACATTTTCGAGCAGCTCAAGGCCTTCCTCACGCAGCACGGCAACCTCGATTTCGCCGAAGTCGAACGAACGCTCGGCAACGTGCTGGGGGTAGGTGCTTCGGCGGGCACGGCCGGCAACGGCAAGCAGGCCCTCGTCGAAATTCCGGCCATCGACGTCTTCCAAGCCTCGCGCAAGGTCCAGCCGAAGACGGCCGGACAGGCCCGCTATCTGCGTTCGATCCTCGACCACGACGTGATCCTCGCCGCGGGCCCCGCCGGAACCGGCAAGACGTACTTGGCCGTCGCCATGGCGGTCGCCGCACTCAAGGCCGAGAAGGTTCGCAAGATCGTGCTCGTGCGACCGGCCGTCGAGGCGGGCGAAAGCCTCGGCTACCTGCCCGGCGACATGCAGGCCAAGATCAACCCGTATCTCCAGCCGTTGCTCGACGCCTTGCGCGAGATGATGGACCACGAAATGCTCAAGCGTTTCATGGAGCAGCAGGTCGTGGAAGTGATCCCGCTGGCCTACATGCGCGGCCGGACGCTGAACGACGCCTACATCATTCTCGACGAAGCGCAAAACGCCACCATCGCGCAGATGAAAATGTTTCTCACGCGCATGGGCCGCAATTCGAAAATCGTCGTCTCGGGCGACATGACGCAGGTCGACCTCCCCTCGCACACCCAAAGCGGCTTGGTCGACGCCATGCGCCGACTCGGCGGCATCGAAGGCATCGGCATCATCACGCTCAGCGGTTCCGACATCGTCCGGCACCGCCTCGTCCAAGAAATCGTGCGAGCCTACGACGAAGGCCCGGCCGCCAAACGGCAGAAACACTAACCCAGCGCGATCATGTCGACCGGCGGCAAAAAAAGAATTCGCTCCACCCGCGTCGCTCCGCTCGAGCTTCCGCCGAGTCGGTTCGAACGCGCGATCATGGCGTTGCAGCGCGTCGACGTGCTGCTCCGGCTCATGATGTGCTTCGCCACGGCCACGGCCATTTGGGGCATCAGCAGCGCCTGGGCCCCGGCATTTACGTTTCGGGTCGGCTACGTACCCGGCCGCGATGTTACGGCGCGGGTCGCTTTCGAACGCCCGAACCCGATTCAAACCGAACTCGCCCGCGATCGGGCCCGCGCCCAGGCGCCGTTCGTCTATCGCCAAGACCCGAAAGACCTCGACCTCCTCCGGGCCTCGCTCGAACTGGCTCTCAACGAAATTCTCACGACCGAGAACCTCAAGGACGTAAAGCCGGAAACGTGGCGACAATTTCAGCCCGCTCCGCCGGCGACGGAGACGACGCCCGCCAAACCGGTCGACGCGGCGGTGGAAGGGGAACAGTACAAGCAATTCCATACGGCGCTTGTGGCGCTCGGGGGCCCGGAAAAGCTGAAATTGGCGCTCAACGAGATTTTCGCGCCGCTCAAAGAGCGCGGCGTGCTCGATTCGCTGCCCGAGCAACACAACAGCACGCGCAACCAGAAGGACATCCTCGTCTACCCGATCGGCAACCCGACGGATCAATCCAAGGAACTGCTGACCGACGTGCTTCTCGGCGACGGCTCGCGCATCCGCAACCTCGTCCGCGAACATCTGGGCAATTCGCCGGCCGCCGATCGCGCGGCGTTGTGGCTGCTCGCCCCCGCGGAAAGCGGCAAGCCGCGATTGAAATCCACCCTCACGCTCGACGAAGTCGAAAGCAAGCGCAAGCAAGACGCCGAGGCGGCGGGCGTTAAAGAAGTTCAGACTAAGTACGAAGTCGGCGCGCTGCTCGCGCCGGCCGGCAATCCGATCACCGTCGACGAACTCGATTTGCTCCATCTTGAATACGATCAATACGTCGACACCTTGCCGCTCAAGCGTCGGCTCGAACGGACGACGGCCGTGTTCGGCATGATTTTCGCGCTCTATGTGCTGTGCGGTTACTACGTATTCTTCCGCGAGCGTAAATTGCTCAGCGACATGGTGCTGTTCGGCACAATGCTCGCTTCGGCCATCGCGGTCATTACGGCCGTGCATTGGACGACGGCCGACCCCTGGCGCGCCGAGCTCATTCCGCTGTTACTCTTCAGCATGACGTTCGGCATCGCCTACCACCGCGACGTCGCATTGATTCTTTCGACGTCGATGGCCCTGATCGTCGCGATGACCGGCGGCGAAGGGCTCGGCGAATTTATCGTGCTGATGGGGACCGTCGCTTCCGCCGTCTTGCAGCTCGACACCATTCGCACCCGCGGCAAACTCATTCGCGTCGGCATGATTTCCGCCGTCGTGGCGTTCCTGCTCTCGCTCGGCATGGCGATGTTCGACGATCAGCCGCTCGGGGAAACCATTCTGCGCCACGCGGCTCGCAACGCCCTCTGGACGTTCCTCACCGGCTTCCTGATGACCGGCCTGCTGCCGTATATCGAGCGGTTGTTCGGCGTGCTCACCGACATGAGCTTGCTCGAATTGGCCGACCCGTCGCATCCGCTGATGCAAGAGCTCGTCCGTAGGGCCCCCGGCACCTACAACCATTCGATCAGCGTCGCCTCCATCGCCGAAGCCGCCGCCGAATCGATCGGCGCTCGCGGCTTGCTGCTGCGTATCGGGGCCTACTTCCACGACATCGGCAAGATGCTCAAGCCGAACTACTTTATCGAAAACCAGGGGATGCAGGGGAATCGCCACGAGAATCTGCTCCCGGCGATGAGCACGCTCATCATCATCGCCCACGTGAAAGACGGCGCCGACTTGGCCCGCCAGCATCACTTGCCGCAACCGATCATCGATTTCATCGAACAACATCACGGCACGACGCTCGTCGAATACTTCTATCGCCGCGCCAACGAACAGAGCGAAGCGAATCCGGAAGCGGGCGAAGTACAGGAAAGCTCCTACCGGTACCCCGGCCCCAAGCCGCAAACCGTGGAAGCGGCGATCCTCATGCTGGCCGACTCGGTGGAAAGCGCCTCGCGCACGTTGGTCGAGCCGACCCCGTCGCGCATCGAGAACCTCGTCGAGCAGATCGGCATGAACAAGCTGCTCGACGGGCAATTCGACGAATGCGGCCTGACGTTGCAACAACTTCGCATCGTGGAAGACAGCCTCATCAAGTCGCTCACCGCCGTCTACCACGGCCGCGTGAAGTACGCGAGCACTGCTTCCGCCTAACGCGGTCACTCTTATGATCCGCGTCGATATCGCCGTCGAGCACGAGCCGTTTCCGGTCGACGTCGAACGCTTGCGCACGGCCGTGCGCCGCATTACGAAAGACGCGGGCAAGACCAAGGGCGCGATCAGCGTCGCCGTGGTCGACGATGCGACGATCCATGACGTCAACCTGCGATTCCTGCAACACGACGAGCCGACGGACGTCGTGAGCTTCGTACTCGAAGAAGACGACCAACTCCTGGAAGGAGAAGTCGTGCTGGGGGCGGACGTTGCGGCGCGATCCGCGGCCGAGCTAAGGATTGCCCCCGCCGACGAACTACTGCTGTATTGCATCCACGGCACGTTGCACCTGGTGGGCCACGACGATCTCACGCCCGAGCCGCGAAAGCTCATGCGGGCCCAAGAGCGCGCCTACTTGGCCGGCTTCGGCATCGAACTGCCGAGCCCGTCGGAAGAAATCTGACGTCGCGCCGCGCGGGCGAACTCGCAAGCGTGCCGGCGTTCCCGACTGCCGGCGTGAAACGGCATCGCCCCCGCCGGCGTTGCTCGCGTATAATCCGGTTCTCGGCTCCGCTCGCCAATCGTCACTATTCACTCGCCGCTCATTTGCCCGCATGTCGACGGAAAAAGCCGAAGCCTTGGTTCTCCGCGTCGTTGATTTCAGCGAGACCAGCGCCGTCGTCACGTTGTTTTCGCGCGAGTTCGGCAAGATTGCCGGCTTGGCCAAGGGCGCCCGGCGTCCGAAGGGACCGTTTGAGTCTGCCCTTGACCTGCTCTCGCGTGTTCGACTAGTGTTCCTCCGCAAATCGTCCGACGCGCTGGACTTGCTGACCGAAGCCAAGCTGGAAAAGCGGTTTCGTTCGGCAAGCCGCGACCTTTCCCATCTGTACGGAGCTTACTACGTCGCGGAGTTATTGAACGAACTCACGCACGATTTCGATCCCCATCCCGAACTTTTCGATCTGGCGGTAGATACGCTCGAAAAGCTCGGCGCGGCCTCGATTTCGGCGGGAATCGTGATTCTGCGATTCGAACTCACCGCATTACGCATGCTGGGTCATTTACCGTCGACGCGCGAATGCGTGGAGTGCGGTAAGTCGATCGCCGGCGAACGTCGAACGGCCTTCGGGCTCTCGTCGGGCGGAGTGCTGTGTGAAGCTTGTCGGCCGGGAAAGCGGCATGTCGTGTCGTTGTCGAAGGAGGCCGTGGCGTGGATCGAAACGCTCGTCGAACCCGGCGAAGCGTGGATCACGAAACCTCTGGAGCGGCGGCAGGCGGGCGAATTGCGAGGTGCCGTTAGTCAGTACATGTCCCATGTGCTCGGCCACAAGCCGCGCATGCTCGAATACATCGGCTTGCCGGGCGCATCGGCGCTCGCCTAAGCGCACTGGTCGCACACATCGTTCGCTTCACGTCTTCGCTTCCCGACTTAGCTGCATTTCGGCTTCGATCTTCCCTTCACCCCTCGCGGACGCACACGGCATGGATGCCCGGCGGCTGACGCTTAACTTCGCCTGCTTGTCGACGATGCTCGCCGTCGTCGGCTGCGCTGCGCCTCTGGGCAAGTTTCCCGACCCGTTCGCCACGAAGGCCAAGGCGGAAGAAGCGGCCAAGAGGACGGAAGGTCCCGGCACGTCGATCACCCAGGCCGGATACGACGCGCCCGCCGACGGCGCGAAACCCGGCGTATCCATCGCCGATCCGACGGCCGCCGAAGAGACGCCGAGCCTCTGGCAGCGGACGCAAGAAACGTTTTCGTCGAAGAACATTAAGAAGCAATTCAAGGCGGCCACGGGCAACGCTCCCGACGAGGGCGTCGCGAAGCAGCTCTATTCCGAAGGCCATGAACTCTTCCAGGCCAAGAAGTATGAGGAAGCCGGCGACAAGTTCGCGGAGGCGGCCGAACGCTGGCCCGATTCGCTGCTCGAAGAAGATGCGCTTTACATGCAGGGGGAAGCCTACTTCTTCGCCGACAGCTACCATCACGCGCGCAACGCCTTCGATACGCTGGTGAAGAAGTATGAAAACTCGCGGCATCTCGATCGCGTAACCGCGCGACAATTTGCCATCGGCCGCTTCTGGGATGAAAAGGGACAGGAGCATTCGATGCTCGTCCCCAATTTCTTCGACAAAACACGTCCCTGGTTCGACACGCGAGGCAACGGCATCAAGGTTTACGAAAACATCCGCCTCAACGACCCGACGGGACCGCTGGCCGACGACGCTCTGATGGCGCAATCGACGGCGTACTTTCTCGACAATCGCTTCGAAGACGCCGCCTACCACTACGAGCTGATTCGCAAAGACTACGCGTCGAGCGAACACCAAAAGCAAGCGCACCTGCTCGGACTGCAATCGTACCTGAACTCGTACCAGGGACCGCAATACGATCCGACGCCGCTGAATAAGGCGGAAAAGCTCGCCGATCAAACCATCAAAAACTTCGGCCACACGATGGCCGAGGAACGCCCGAGGCTGTACCAAGCGCAAGAGACGGTACGTGCGCAAATTGCCGAGCGCGAATACGATCTGGCCGAATACTATCGCCGGCTCGACTACAATCGCGCGGCCCGTTCGCACTACACGAATGTGATGCGCGACTATCCCGACACGAAATTCGCGGAACTCGCCAAGCAGCGGATGCTGGAAACGGAAAACCTGCCGCCGGAACCGCCCGACCACTTCCCCTGGCTGACGAAATGGCTCAGCAGAACGAAGTAGCGTCACCGACGCATCGGCTCCGCTCCGCCGCCGTTCTCACGGCGGCGCTTGCCGTCGGCATGGCGCTCGTCGTCGGATGTGCGCGCTATCAGCTCGGCACCAAGTCGCTCTATTCCTGCAACGTCCGCACGGTCTACGTGCCGATGTTCGAGTCGAACTCCTACCGGAGAAACCTCGGCGAGCGACTCACCGAAGCCGTGGTGAAGGAAATCGAACGCCGTACGCCGTACAAAGTCGTCAGCACGTCCGACGCCGACAGCATTCTCACCGGCCGTATCCTGACGGAATCGAAGGGCGTGTCCGTCGAAACTCCCGAAGACGATCCGCGCGAATTGGCGCTCAACATGACCGTGCAGACGAATTGGATCGATCGCAACGGCGTCGCCCTACAAACCATGCAGCCGGTTCCGGTGCCGGAAAGTCTGGTGCAAGTGTTCGGCATGCAGAACTTCTATCCCGAACTGGGCCAATCGATCAGCACGGCCCAGCAAGTGGAAATCGATCGCCTGGCCCGGCAAATTGTGGGCCTGATGGAAACGCCGTGGTAGGACGGCACGCGCCGTTTACAATGGGAGCATGAACGCTCCTCCAAGTTCCGTCGACCATTGGCAACTCCGCACCCGCCGGCTCACTTTTCAGCGTCGGCCGCTGGTGATGGGCATCGTCAACGTGACGCCCGACAGCTTTTCCGACGGCGGTAAGTACTTCAACGCCGCGGCGGCGATCGACGGCGCCCTGCGCATGGCCGAAGACGGCGCCGACATTCTTGACGTCGGCGGCGAGAGCACGCGTCCGTACTCGAAACCGGTCGATGTCGACGAAGAATTGCGCCGCGTGCTACCGGTGATTCAAGCGATCGTGAAGCGGACCGACGTGCCGGTATCGATCGACACGTCGAAAGCCGCCGTGGCCCGCGCCGCGCTGGATGCCGGGGCCGAAATCATCAACGACGTCACGGCCCTCGGCGGCGACCCGGCCATGCTCCGTTTGGCGATCGACTCGCAGGCCGGCGTCTGCGCGATGCACATGCAAGGGACGCCGCAAACCATGCAGGACGCCCCGGCCTACAACAACGTCGTCGCCGACATACACGGCTACCTTGCCGAGCGTCGCGACCAGTTGCTAGCCGCCGGGTTCGACCAATCGCGGCTCGCCCTCGACCCCGGCATTGGGTTCGGCAAGACGCACGAGCACAACCTGGAACTGGCCCGCCACTGCCGGCAGTTTCTCGATTTGGGGTGTGTCCTGCTCGTCGGCCATTCGCGCAAAGCGTTTATCGGTAAGGTGATGGCACGCGAGCGGGCTCGCTGGGGCGAGGCCGAGCGAACGTTCGGCACGCTGGGCGTGTCGTTGGCGTTGGCCGCTCAGGGGGTGCACGTGCTGCGGGTGCACGACGTCGCCGCCACGCGGCAAGCCTTGGCCCTCTTCGCGGCCTGCGGCGGCGTGTAAACTAGCATTTATCTAACTCTCCGAGGCGGTGAGGGTTACGTCGTCCGCCGACCGCGTGCCGGCACGACGAACGACGTTGACGCCTCGGCCTGTTTTCAAGATACTCCCGACCCCGCGTTTCCCGCGCGCGGCAGCCCCCGCAAGAGAAGAGTAATGGCGATCGCCGATTCCACCGCCGCCGTCGACGAACTTTACGACTACTGTCTCGCGACGGCCCGTCGTGCGCAGGCCGCGTCGGCCGAGCTCGCCGTGGTGCCGGGTGCCGTAAAGAACGCTTGGCTCCGTCGCAGCGCGGGCGCCCTCCGCGAGCGCTTCGAAGAAATCCAACGGGCCAACGCGCTCGATATCGCCGCCGCTCCGAGCTACGGGCTCACGCCCGCGGCCATCGATCGCCTGAAACTCACGCCGAAGACTGTCGACGGCATGGCTCGCGCCTTGGAAGAAGTCGCGGCGCTGCAAGACCCGATCGGCGAAACGATCGAAGGTTCCGTGCGCCCCAACGGTCTCGACATCCGCAAAGTGCGCGTACCGCTCGGCGTCGTGTTCTTCATTTACGAATCGCGCCCGAACGTCACGGTCGACGCGGCGGCCATTTGCGTGAAGAGCGGCAACGCCGTGATTCTCCGCGGCGGCAAAGAAGCGCTGCACTCGAACAAACTGCTGGCCGAAATCCTCGCGACGACGGCGCAGGAATGCGGCATCCCGGCCGACGCCGTGCAACTGGTCAACACGACCGATCGCAACGCGGTCGGCCATTTTCTGAAGCTCGATCAATACATCAGCGTGGCCATTCCGCGCGGCGGCGAGAGCCTCATTCGCCGCGTGGCCGACGAAGCTCGCATGCCGGTCATCAAGCACTTCGACGGCAATTGCCACGTGTACGTCGATGCGGCCGCCGACCTGGCGATGGCCGAAGCCGTCACGGTGAACTCGAAGTGCCATCGGCTGGGCGTGTGCAATGCCGCGGAATCGCTCTTGGTGCACAAAGACGTGGCGGCGACGTTCCTGCCCCAAGTCGCCGCGGCGCTCGCGGCCCAAGGCATCGAGCTGCGCGGCTGCCCGACGACGCGCCGCTTCGTCGCTTCGGCCAAGGAAGCGACGGAAGCCGACTACGGCGCCGAGTATCTCGGCCCGATCATTTCGATCAAAGTGGTCGACTCGGCGCTGCAGGCGATCGAGCACATCAATCACTACGGTTCGCATCACACGGACTCGATCATCACCGGCAATCTCGCCGCGGCCCGTGAATTCACGGCCCGCGTCGACAGTGCCGCGGTGATGGTCAACGCTTCGACCCGCTTCAACGACGGCGGCGAATTCGGGCTCGGCGCGGAGATCGGCATCAGCACGGATAAGTTTCACGCTCGCGGACCTTGCGGCCTCAAGGAACTGACGAGCTACAAGTACGTGGTGTACGGCACAGGCCAGGTTCGGCAGTAACTAAATGGTCGGCAGTCGGCGATCGGTCGGCAACTCGAGAGAACTCTTGCGGCAAGGATGCCCAAATGAGCGGCGGCGACGTACTCAGCCAAGCGGAAGTGGAAAGCCTGCTAAGCGCCATGGAGCAAACGCAGCAGCGTGCTCCGGCGGCGCGTAAACCGACGGCCCCCGCGGCGGCGACGCCGAGCAAGCCGCGCGAGAAGGTCACGCCGTACGACTTCAAACGGCCGGAACGCGTCGGCAAAGAGCAGATGCGGGCCCTGCAAACCCTGCACGAGGGGTTCGGCCGCAACTACGGTGCGGCCCTTTCCGCAATGCTCCGCTCGATCGTGGAAGTGAAGCTCACGAGCGTCGACCAACTCACATACAGCGAATTCGTCTTCAGCCTCGAAAACCCGTCGTGCTTCAACCTGCTCAAGGCCGAACCGCTCGAAGGGCACCTGATTCTCGACATCAACCCGTCGATCCTCTACCCGATCATCGATCGGATGCTCGGCGGCGGTAAAGAGCCGAACACGCACACGCGCCGGCCGCTCACAGAAATCGAGCTCCGGCTGGTGCACCGCATTACGAGCCTGTTTCTCGAGGAACTCCGCAAGGCTTGGGAAAACGTGCTGCCGATCGCGTTTGAGGTCGTGCGCGTCGAGAGCAATCCGCAACTCGTGCAGATCGTGCCGCCGAACGA
>CAZWDN010000118.1:0-13630 GCA_964633125.1 uncultured Pirellula sp.
GAGGTTTCGGCACGCTCGACGAGTTCACGGAAATCGTCACGCTGCTGCAAACCGGTAAACGCGATATGGTGCCGATCGTGCTGCTCGACGCCGTCGGCGGCACGTACTGGCACGACTTCATGGTGTTCGTGAGGAAGCAACTGCTCGACGGCCGAATGATCTCGCCCGAAGATATGTCGCTCTTCAAAGTCACCGAAAACATCGAAGAAGCCGTGCAGGAAGTCGTCGGGTTCTTTTACACGTACCACAGCATGCGGTACGTCCAAGATCGTTTGGTGCTGCGTTTACAGCACGCGCCGACGCCGGGGCAAATGCTGACGATCAACGAGAAGTTCGCCGACATTCTCGTCTCGGGCAAGTTCGAGCTGCTGCGAGAGCCGATGGAAGAGGAGCGCGACGAGACCGATCTGATGCACATGCCGCGTCTGCTGATGCACTTTAACCGCCGCAGCTTGGGCCGCCTGCGACAGTTGATCGACTGGTTGAACCAGAACTGCCGCGCGTAGGTTGCAGCGATCCCCTTTGCGATGGTTAGGGAAACGCGTCTAGCCGTTTGAATTAAGGTGGAATCGGACGCGAGCACGTTCGCCTAATTGCCGGACAATGTCCGCTCGGCGGCGGCTCGACCGCTGCGAATGCATTGCGGAACGCCGACCCCCCGATATCCGTTGCCGGCCAATTCCAGGCCCGGCAGCGTCGCGGCACGGGCTTCGATGCGGTCGACGAGCTCGACGTGCCCCAAGTGATACTGCGGCATCGCTTTGTTCCACCGCACGATTTCCCATAGGTGCGGCTCGCCGCGCAGACCGAGAATTTCGCCCAGCTCGCGCGATACGATCTCACCGACGTCGGCGTCGCTCGCATCGACCAAGTCCGGCCGCAGCGCCCCGCCGAGAAACGTGCGGATGATTACGCAACCTTCCGGTGCGCGCCCCGGAAACTTCCGGCTGCTAAAGCTCGCCGCCAAAATATCGCGACCTTCCACGTCGGGCACCACGAAGCCGAATGCGTTGAGCGGATTCGCGATCTGGTCCAGCTTGTAACAGCCGACGGCGATCGTCGCTCCGGCGTATTCGATTTTTCCAAGGTCGGCGGCAAGCTCGGCATCGGCCGACGTCAACAGCTTCGTAGCGTGCGGCGCGCCGACGGCCACGATCACGCCGTCGAACGACTCCGGCGCGCCGTCGCCGATCGTGATTTGCCAGCCCGTGCCGCGGCGTTCCAGCTTTGAGACGCGGGAGTTGAAGCGTACGCTGCCCGTCGGCAATCTCTCGGCGAGCGCCGCGACGATGCGGCCCATGCCGTCGCGCGGGGCCATAAACAAGCTGTAGCGCGCGCCGGAAGCTTCGCGTTGCGCCGCTCCTTCGCCTCCTCTTGCCTTACGAGCGGCCCGGATGAGGCTGCCGTGTTGTTGCTCTTGTTCGAAGAATTTCGGCAACGCGGCTCGCATGCTCAGTTTGGCCGGGTCGGCCGTGAAAATGCCCGCGACGAGCGGCTGCACGAGCCGTTCATACGCCTCGCGGCCGACGCGTCGCACGGCGAACGATTCGAGACTTTCGTCGGCCTGCCCCCGTCGCGGCGCCACCCAAAGTTCGCCGAGCGCTCGCAACTTGCCGCGCCAACTCAAGAGCGGCGACTTCAACAGGGGCAGCACCTGCGAAGGGGTCATCAATTGAAACCCCTCGGGCACCGGATAAAGCCGCCCCGCGCGCAACACCAAGGCCCGACGTCGGGCCGCGTCGGTATTGAGCAGTTCCCCTTCAATGCCGAGTTCGCGACAAAGCTCGACGGCTCCCGGCACGTTGGTCACGAAGTTGTCGGCCGAGCGCTCGAGGAGGTATCCGTCGCGCCGCTCGGTTTGCAAGATGCCGCCGAGCCGATCGCTCGACTCGAACAACGTGAGCTCGATCGTAGGGTCGAGCGTGACGAGCCGATGCGCCGCCGCCAAGCCGCTAATGCCCCCGCCGATGACGGCGACGCGGCGACGATGGAGCCCCGGTGCTTGGCGTCGGGAGTCGGCGTTTGATTCGGGAGCAGTTTCTTGCATTGGATTTGTTCAGCAGTCCGCAGTCGGCAGTCCGCAGTGTTCTACGAGCCGTTTCGCCATTCGTGCACGGCGTCGACCAACGCAATTACGTTCTCCACCGGCGTGTGCTGATAGATCCCGTGCCCCAGGTTGAAGACATGCCCCGGCCGCCCGGCGGCCTGCGACAGCACTTCCCGAGCGCGCTGACGAATGTATTGCGGCGTCGAGAGGAGCACGAGCGGTTCGAGGTTTCCTTGCACGGCGCGATCGTAGCCGACCGCGGCCCAAGCTTCGTCGAGACGCACGCGCCAATCGACGCCGATCACCGCGCCGCCGGCCTCGGCGTAGAGCGGCATCAGCGCCGGGTTGCCCGTGCCGAAATTGATGACCGGCGTGCCGGGCGTGATCCCTTCGATGATCTGCCGCACGTACGGCAGCACGTAACGGCGATAATCGTCCGGCCCGAGGCAACCGACCCAACTATCGAAGAGTTGCACGGCTTGCGCGCCGGCGGCGATCTGGCCGTTGAGATATCGCGTGATGCTGCGGGCCAGCTTCGTCATGAGCTCGTCCCACGCTTTCGGCTCGCGATACATGAGCGTCTTGGTGTGGACGTAATTCCGGCTGCCGCCCCCTTCGATCACGTAGCTGGCCAGCGTAAACGGTGCGCCGGCGAAGCCGATCACCGGAATCTGTCCCGGCATGGCGGCCCGCGTTTGTCGCACCGTTTCCACGACGAAGTCCAACTGCTCGAGATTCTTTAGTTCGTCGATCCGCTCGACGTCGCGCGCCTCGCGCACGGGGTTGTGAATCACGGGCCCTTCGCCGTGGGCGAATTCCAAGTCGACTCCCATCGGCTCGAGCATCGGGAGCAAGTCGGAGAAGATGATCGCCGCATCGACGCCGAGCCGCGTGACCGCCGTGACCATCACTTCGGCGCAGAGCGCCGGGTTCTTGCAGAGTTCGAGAAACGTCGTCTTGGCGCGGACTTCGCGATACTCCTGCATGTAGCGACCGGCTTGACGCATGAGCCACACCGGCGTGCGGTCGCACGGTTCGCGACGACAGGCCTTCATGAACGGCGAATCGTACCAAGGCGCCGACTTATCGGCCGCGGCCTGTAGAGCTTCGGCCGTTTGAGAGGGGACGTTGGCGATGCGTGCCGAGGCATGCGCACCCGGCCCGCGCGTCTTCTTCAAGCTGAAGCCGGCGTTGCGCCTGGCGATCAGTTGCGGCGCGTGCTCCGCGGCCGCTTGGACGAGTTGCCCCATCTTCCCATGCTGCGGCTCGATATCGACGCGCACGTCGTTGTCGTCGAGCGATTCGCTGGTCGTCGGCCCGATGGACGCGACGATCGTGTGATCGAGCCCCTCTCGCAAAGCGTCACCGAGCCCAAGCCGTTCGGCCAAGCGCAGTAAATTGATCACCTGATGCGCGGAGGTGAACATCACGACGTCGAGTTCGCCTTTTGCGATGCGTTGGATATTGGCCTCGAGCGGGCCGGTGTCGACGGGGAAGTCGTAGCCGTAGACCTTCACGGTCCGCACGTTCGCGCCGCGCGCTTCCAGCCCCGCGGTCAGGCTCACGTTCGGCTTGCCGTATTCCTGCACGCCGACGGTCTGCCCGGCCACCGGCACGCCGCCGTCGATCACGGCCAACACCTCGCGCCAGGTGTTCGGCTCGGCCGCGCGGTGCGTCGGCGTAATGCCCCACTCGCGCAGCACGGCCATCGGCTTCGGCCCGCGGACGATCGTCGTGACGTCGCTCAAGGCATTGATGAACTGCTGCTTGTCGACGTGCCGTTCAATTTGGCTAACCAAATGCCGTGTGCCGACGCCCGTCATCAAGACGACGATATCGATTTCGCCGTGGATCACGCGCTGTGCGAAGTCGACGGCGTCCGGGTTGCTTTCCAAGCCTACTTCACGGAGCGACGGCGAGACCTGCGGCACCCCGCCGAAACGCTCGATGAGTCGGGCCATTTCCTCGGCGCGCCGGCTCTCGAACGCTCCGACGCGTAGACCCCCGAAATTTGCCGTCGATTCACTCACGCTCAAGCTCGATGTGTTGGGCTGGTTCCATTCGGCGAGCGGTCGGCGTAAGCCGGCCGGAACAACTCGCGTTACGCCATGCTAACCCCGTCGGCGCAAGTAAAAAAGGTGGGCTGCCCCGGCGTGAGGGCTCTGATAGGATGAATGTTTCCGCGGACGCGCCGCCGTGTGCGTCCGATTGCCTTCGCACACCCCGCCATTGCGCATTCCGCGCGCATTCTTCTCGCCATGAGCTCAGCCGCCCCTTCGATTTACGACGAACTCACTCAAGCCATGCAATCCGGCGGCGTCGACCAAGCACTGGAGCGCCTGGCCGCGCATTTCAAGTCGGCGCACCAGTATCACGACCTCTTCGACGTGCGCTTGATGCAGGCTCGCCGCAAGGCCGGCCAGCCGATCATTTGGACGAAGACGATGGAAGACCTTCCCGAGCCGGCTCGCACCGCCGTGGAAGATGCTTCGCTGGAAGCTTGCCGTGAAGTCGGTCACGGGCTCCTTTCCGTCGGCCGCGTGCGCGAGGCGTGGATGTACCTGCGCCCGACCGGCGACAAAGCCGCCGTGGCGCGCGAGCTCGAAAAGCTCGTGCAGGAAGACGAGAGCCTTTCGGAAGACGTGATCGACATCGCGCTCAACGAAGGCGTAGCCCCGCGGCTCGGCTTCCAACTCATGCTGCAAAACTATGGATTGTGCAACTGCGTGACGACCTTCGATTCGTCGATGCACCAGCGCCCGAAGGCCGATCGCGTGGCCGTCGTCGGTTTGCTCGTCGACCACATTCACGACGAACTACTGACCAACGTGCGCGACGACATCGCGCGGCAGCAAGGCGCCAAGCCCGCCGAAGCGACGCTCGCCGAACTCGTGCGCGAACGGGAATGGCTCTTCGAAAACGACAACTACCACACCGACGCCACGCACCTGCAATCGATCGTTCGTTTTGCGATCGTGCTCGATGATCCGGCGCTCCTCCGCAAGGCGATCGACCTTTGCGAATACGGCCGGCACCTGAGCCAGTCGTACCAGTTTCCCGGTCGTTCGCCGTTTTCCGACGTCTATGTCGACCACGCGCGCTACTTCCGCGCTGCGCTGGGTGAAAACGTCGAAGAAGCTCTGGCCTACTTCAAGGCCGAAGCGGAAGCGGCGCTCGACGACCAAGACAAGGGCCCGATTGAAGTCTATCTGTCGCTCTTGGCTCGCACCGGTCGCACGGCCGAAGCGATGGATGAAACGGCCCGCCTGCTGCCGGCCGGCAAACGCCAAAGCGATCTGGCGCCGAGCCTGCAAGAACTCGCACAACTCTCCGGCGACTACGCTCGGCTGGCCAAACTCTCCCGCGACCGGGGCGACTTGCTCGCCTTCGCGGCCGCGCTGACGAGTTCCCTGTAGGGAACGCCCTCCGTGGCGTTCCGCGCGTCGGAACCAAACTTATGACCTTTCTCCTCGGCCCGATCGTCGTGCTGGTATTCTTCGGGGCGTTGGAAGCGGTCTCGCGGATGTTCGGCATGCCGCTTTCGATTCTCGGGGCGCTGATCGCCCTCGTGCGGCAAACCGATGAGCCGCGCCTGCAACGCCGCCAGGCCCTCACGATGTTGCTTCTCATCGGCGGCATTGTCCTGCTCGGCGGCGGCACGGTTTATCTGGCCGCCGGCTTCTATACGCAGGCGGTTATACTTTGCACGATCGTCGGCGGCCTGCTCCTCACGACGGCCGGCAGCGTCGGCACCCGCACGCTGCGCGCGATCGGCCGGAGCCGCCCGGAGAAAAATTAATCTTCGCCGCTCCCTCGTCTACCCCGCCGAACATTGTCTTCCCGCCCTGTTCGACGCATACTGACAGGGTCCGCCGCCGGATATTTCTTCACCCCAGCGCCTAACGCCCGCCGCCTAGCGCCTGTCCCATGTCTTCCCCCGCCCGTCCCGCAGCCGCCGACGAATCCGACCTTTCCGGTCGGACGCTCGGTGATTTCCGGTTGCTGCGTCGGCTCGGTCGCGGGGCGATGGCCGAGGTCTACCTCGCGGAGCAGCAGAAGCTCCGCCGGCAAGTCGCGCTCAAGGTGCTCAAGGCGAATCTCGCCGGCGACGCCACGTACGTCGCCCGCTTTCAAAACGAAGCGATGGCCGCCGCCGCGCTGGTGCATGCCAACATCGTACAGATTTACGAAGTCGGTCAGGCCGACGGTTACCATTACATCGCCCAAGAATACGTGCCGGGGATGAACCTGCGCGAATGGCTGCAACGCAACGGCATGCCCGACGCGGCCTTTGCCCTGACCATCATGCGTCAAACGGCCGCCGCCTTGCACAAGGCCGCGCAGGCCGGCATCGTGCATCGCGACATCAAGCCCGAGAACATCATGCTCTCGACCGGCGGCGAAGTGAAAGTCGCCGACTTCGGCCTGGCCCGCATCGGTCGCGACGACGACGCTCTACACCTCACGCAAATCGGCGTGACCATGGGCACCCCGCTCTACATGAGCCCCGAACAGGTCGAAGGGAAAGACCTCGACCCGCGCAGCGACCTCTACAGCTTCGGCGTCTCTTGTTACCACATGCTCTCGGGCAGCCCGCCGTTTCAGGGCGAGACGGCGCTGGCCGTGGCCGTGCAGCATTTGAAGACGCGCGCTCGCCCGCTGGAGGAACTGCGGCCCGATCTGCCGGTCGATCTCTGCCGCATCGTCGAGCGGCTCATGGAGAAGCTGCCCGCCGATCGATACCCGTCGGCGCGCGACGTCCTCCGCGACCTCCGCGCGCTCCCCATCGCCGCGGCGGAAGACGACGCCGCCTGGACGCGCGGCCTCGACGAACACACCGCGCTCGAGCTCAGCGCCGCCGGCAATCTCCACTCGGCCACGCGACAACTCGACGCCCTGATGAAGACGCAAGCCGTGGTGCTGCGTAAGAACGAGTCGTGGCTCCGTCGCTTGCTGGCCGCGGCAGCCGCGGCGTTCGTCGTCGGAGCGGGCATCGCGGGCGTGCGGGCCTGGCTCGAGCCGTCGCTGCTCGAGGCCTCGGCCGCCGCATCGCCCGATGCTCAAGGCGCCGTGCCGCCGCGTGAATCGGCCGAAGCGCAACTCGCCGCCGCGCTCTGGCCCGGCCCCGATATGGAGGCCCGCCTCAAGGCCGTCGAGCACTATTTCCCCGGCGAAACCTATTACGTGCAGCGGGCCAAGCAAGAACTGGCGCGCATGTATTGGCGCGAGAATCGGCTCGACGAAGCACTCGCCCTCTTCCAAGAGTTCAAGAACATGATCGCCGAGGAGTACCAAGCCTTCGGGCTCGCCGGCGAAAGCCTCGTCTACACGAAGCGCGAGCAAGTTTCCGAAGCGGCCGAGGCCATCGGACGCCTGCAGCTCAAGAATTATTGGCGGCTGCTCGACGGCCGGATGCAGCAAGAAATGCAATACGCCGTGACGGCCAACCGCAAAGCGCTGGCCGAACGCAACGCACTGCCGACGACCCCCACGACCACCGTGCCGCGCCAACCCAACGGCGAAGCGCAAGTGAACTTCGCGCGGATGCAGCTCGACGACAAAGCCCGCGAGGAGGCGCTGAACAGCGTCCGCCTGCACTTCCCCGACGACGCCGAGTCGGTCGACGAAGCCCGGCAGGAACTGGCGCTGCTGTACCTGCAACAAGACCGCATCCGCACGGCGCTGCCGGTCTTCTTGGAATTCGCCGGCGCGACGGACGAACGCCGCGACCTGCGGGCCTTCGGCTTGGCCGGCGAAGCGATCGTCTTCGCACGACAAGGCGACACGGCCCAAGCCTGCCGCGCCTTGGAACTTTTGTTGCCGTTGCAAACCGCGCTCGATCCGCGCCTCCATCGCCAACTGGCGCAAGTGTTGCCCGACCTGCTGACGAAGCTCGATCCGAAAATCGCCGCCGACTGGGGCGGCTGGCTCGGCCGACAAAAAGATTAGAGATCCGTAGCGGCGACTTCGGACACGGCCCCGCCGGTCTCCGAGCCGTCGTCTCCCGCCTCACTCCGCCCCTTTGACAGCGCTTTGCGGCCGAGATATAAAGAAAAGTCTCACACGCCCCTATCGTCTAGAGGCCTAGGACAGCGGGTTCTCAATCCGTCAACCGGGGTTCGAATCCCCGTAGGGGTATTTTGGATTCGTGCAAGATTTCGCTTAGAGCGGCAAGCCCCGGCAAAACCGGGGCTTTTTGCTGCGCTGGCGCGGTTTGCTTCGGGACCGTTCGAGCCGGTTCGGCGCCTTGCTGCAGCGCATTTTGCAGCGCGCGACGCTCAGGCGCTGCATTTTGGTCGCCCGGCGCTGCACGGATAGCCTTGGCGAAGTGCTCGTCCGTGATCTGGAGATAGTGCTTCTGGGCCACAGATTCGCTGTTGCCGATCCAGGCACAGACGACGTGGGACGGATACGTCTCCATTAGTTCCGTCTCCCGCGTGCTGCGGAGATTCTGGAACAACTTCGGCCAAGGTTCGATACCCGCCCGGCAAACGATCCGCTCGAACTGGGTAGCGAGGTTCTGCCGGACCGAACGATACCGGGTGATTAGGTACTCGACGCCCGGCTCGGCTTCGGCCCGTGCCGCTTCCAGGTGCGGTCGTAGCTCGGGGAAAAGGGGAATGAGTCGCGACTCCTTGCCTTCGATGTGTTCCGTCTTGGGGCTCGGTACGCGAATGCGCTCGTGCTTCCAGTCCACGTCCGTCCAACGAATGCTCAAGGTCTCACTGGGGCAACGCACGCCGCCAAAGCGGCTAAGGGCGAAGATCAGCCGCCACTCGGCATTCGGACAGGCCTCCAAAACCTTCGCCGACATGTCCCGATCGATGAACCGCATCCGCGCCGTGTTCGCACGCACGGCTGATACGAGGTCGCCGAACGGATTCTCGGTAACCAATTTCTGACGGATCGCCGCCTTGAAAAACTGCTTGGCTCGCCCACAGTTTCGTCGGACCGTGTTCTCCGCCAATCCTTTGGAGAGCAGCCACTGACGGAACTTAGCACCGTCGGCAAGCGTGAAGTCACGCAGGCGCTTCTCTGCTCCGAAACACGCAACCAGCTTCTCCCCCGCTTCACGGATTCGCGAGACACTCCGATCCTTGATGTCGGAGCGGCTTTCGACGTAATCGTCAATGAAAGCCTTCAGCGTCGTATGTTCCCGGCGCTCCGTGAGTCCGACGGCCGCGAGCTTCTCATTCATCTCCCGATCAAGCCCCGCGAGCCAACGGGCGGTCTCATCGTCTAGAGCATGCCCGGTGAGCTGAGCGGATAGGATCATCTCGACGCGTAGCTTGACCGCTTCCGCTGCCCGCTGCGTGACCTTGCCGAGCCGGAGCGTCTTCCGAGCCCCGTCCACCCCTTTGAACTGAATGATACGCCGCCCGTTCGGTCCGCGACTGATGCTTGCCATTCCTAGTGCTCCTTGTTCGTCGACGATGCGCGCGATACCAACGCGAATGTTTCGCTCCGCCTGCGATCTATGTATTCCTCAATGTCAGCAACTGCATAGCGCACTGACCGTCCAATGCGTAAGACTTTCAGTTCTCCCGAGTGGGCAAGCGACCACAGCGTGCGCTCACTGATTGAGAGCAATTTAGCTGCCTCTCGTGATGTCACGAGCAACCTAGTTAATGTCGAATCATGAGTCATCCTGAAGTCCTCTTAACATGCAAATGTTCACGCTAGTATGCCAACGTCTAAAGC
Source organism: uncultured Pirellula sp. (assembly GCA_964633125.1). Classification (GTDB taxonomy): domain Bacteria; phylum Planctomycetota; class Planctomycetia; order Pirellulales; family PNKZ01; genus PNKZ01. The sequence goes on from CAZWDN010000118.1 coordinate 9,749, forward strand.
TGGTCCCGTCCGTCGCAACAAACTGGTATTCGACAGAATTGGCAATCGAGCCCTGTCGCTGATTTCAGCGAGACATCGTACGCTTCACCGACTAATGAGCAATGCGGCTATAAGCAATTGCCGACACCAACGGATTCAACAACTCGGAAGATCAACGGCTATTCAAACATCAGTCATAGCACTATCACTCGTAGAAAAAATCTGACTGACGAAGCGGGATTTTTCGAAGCGTGACATCGCGGTGGCGGAGAAATAGGACTGGCGTCATTCCGCGCAGCATTAATCGACCAGCGTGTTAAACTACTCGCGTACTAGACGACACATGAGCGCGGATATGTCAATGCAGCCTTCAGTGCGTGAGCTCAATCGGGCCCGTGAGATTCTTGGCCTGACTTCGATTTTCAGTGATCCGCCCGCTGCGTTCCTGATCGAGCAGGCCCGTCGATACGCACAGGCTGAAGTGTTGAACGATCTCGACGCCTGGGAGTTTTCGAAGCGAGTTGCGCACGCATGCGATAGCCACGCCGCCGCCTGTTGGGCGATTGTTGACCTGATCGCTTCTGGTCAGATCTCTTATGCAATCGAGCGGTGCACCGGTCGCAATGCCAAAGCGGTAATTCGGCGATTCAAATACAGCGGCAAGGGGAGAAAGCAAGCGGAATACTTCCACGTGCCCGCGGGACCGCACCGTCTCATCTTGAACCCAACTGGTCTCTATTCACCGTCGATTTCTTCTTATGCCGGGGATGTGATAACGCATAGCGCGCCATTGCCTCAAAGCCAACCTGAGATCGCAACAACTCCCAAGTTGCAAGAAGTCCCGCAGGAGCTCGGCAACGGTCCCAGGCCGTCTTTGAAGGAGTCTCCAAAGCACGGTTTCTTCCATTGGGAAGGCGCAAAACCTGTGGCACTAGAAGGCGTGCTTTGGCGCTTGGCGCACTGCCTCTGGGCACGCGAGAAGATCGAGATTGCAGAAGTAAAAAGGATCGTCTGGAAACGCAACGCCCCGCGAGCAATCAGAACGCCGCTGACCCGACTTAAGCAAGCGTTGCAAAAAGGTGGAATTCCAGTCTCCTGGAAAATCGATGACAAGGCTGTGATACGCCTGTAGTTAGGGCAAGGCCAGTAGTGCTGCGCAAAGTTTCATGCGGGTTGCCCGGCATGAAACTCTATTTCCGTCAGAATTCGCCGAACGCGACATGTGCTGGTGCACTTGTTGAATACTTTGTCGGCGTGGTGCGGAAATGCAATCAAACTCTGTTTCGCAGAACTGCGGATATGTGTCGAGCAACGTCTTGTACACGTCTGCGGAAGTACGCAATCGTTTGGGACTAGGCGATTGGGCGTGGCGACAACTTCGCCGGCAGGGACTTCGCGTGATCAAAGTGGGCAATCGCTCATTTGTCCTGGGTGGCGACGTAATTGACCTGTTTGAGTCATTTCGTGACCGCGGCGGTCTCCCCAAACAGCCTTCGCTCAATTGTGTGAGCGAAATTCAGCACGCCGAGAAAGCGCTAACCGCCGAGGGCGTTTAGTTCGTTCAAAGTGTTCGCTCGCGCGATGACTCCGCATGTTGCCGAGGCCTTCGCGAGCTTTTTTTGATGGAGTGTCTATATGAGAACCATGTCTGCGGCTAAATCTCGTCAGTTGGTCAAGAAGCTCACACGCAAGTGGGCGCTCTCACTCGACCGCAGTTCGCCGATGATCGAATTCGCTCGCTTCACGCCGCAGTCGGCCGAAGGAGCGGCTCGGTCGATTACCTTCGCCGATGATCGCTGCGTTGAGCAAGCACGATTCATCATTGGCGCCTGGACGATTGCGGCCCCCGAATTTCCCGGCGTTGGGCTGGCCCTATTCCGTGCGATGGGACCGAGCCGAATGCCTCGCTTCGCTTGGTTGGACGACCAGCTAAATGCCGTTCAGTTGGATTTTAGCTTCGGAGACAGGGCTCTTGGATACGCGGAGGCGTCGAAAGCATTTGAAGGCTGGATGTGCGAACTTTTGCATGACGAGATCCGATCGCAGTTTGATCGGCTTTGCCAACGTCGCGAACTCGCGGAGTGCGAGCTCGAACTAGTTCGCAAAGTCAGCGTTGAATATCTCCAGCATATGCCTGATGCGGACCAAGCGACATTAGGGCCCGGCCTCGACCACAGTCGCGTCGTCATCGAAACCGACCTGCGGAACATCGACGCGATGCTTTCGATCTACGAGCAGGTGAAGGCGGATTTGGAGATCTCCTGAGAATTCGAACGCTCACGACTCCGGGTGCGGCCCGGGGACCACGCCACTCCTGCGCGTGTGCGACGTCGACTGCAACAGACGTCGCTCGGCTTACACCAGCCGATGTCCCCGGCCGGCCTGGATTTCTTCAGAAACGATTTTTTCCTGAACGAGTCCACCGAAAATGAAAGGGAAAGCTATGAATGGAGCTATCGAAAAGTTACGCGCGGCGTTGGAATGCGTCGCTCAGGGAAAGCCGGCCGTATCGCGCCGAGAAAGCGAGCCCTGTTTGTCGCCCTGGGCGGCATGGCTGCTGATCTGCCTCGTCCGGAAGCTTCTGCGGCAGGCCTGGGCGCGACAGGTCGTCGAAGATCGGTTGCAAATCGCCGTCCCCGCGTGCGACGGCGCCGGAATCGTCACCTACGGCCTCAAGTTTGACAACAGAATTGTCCCTGGTTTGCCGGAGTGGGAGTACACGGTTAATCGCTTCGACGTGACGCTCACGAATCGCGTATCTAACGAAAGCGTTCGCTGGTCTGCGGTTGCCTCGGATTGGCGCAGGATTGACATCGTCGGCTTTGCTGAAGGCATCCACAAACGACGCGAGCCGGAGTTCCCGGAGATGCGGTTAAGAGCCTTGCACGCGTATGCCGAATCATTCCCGCCGACCTTCGGCGAGCTGCGCGACTTCGATGTCGTCGCCGGCTATCACCGGACCTTTTATCTGCTGGACTGCGTACTGGAGCTTCAAGACGTCGTAGCGAAAGTCGACAACCGTTGGAATGACGAGATGTTTTGCAAGCAAGTCGCTCGCGCCGTCGGAGATTGGCCCTATCTCGAAGGGAAGGTCGACGGTCTGGAGGGACGGCTGGTCACGGCCGCGGCAGATAAAGTTCGGTTTACCCGCAGCCGTCGACTGAGTCACGGTCGGCGATTCGACGGCGATGAAGAGGTCGCCGGCAACTTCTACGCCATGTGGGAGTGCAATTCACCGGACCTGCACGACTGGCTCCTGCGCAAACTCAGCGACGGATCCTATGGCGACTCTTATTACGACGCGGATCTTTGCTCCGCTGTCGCGATCATCGATGCGATCCAAGACGACAAACTGCTGGATGAATTGTACCTGGCATTCCGTCGCAACTGGGACCCACGTACCGGCTGGAACGCGTGGCAGCAAGACGCCGTGAGGGTCCTCCTCAAGCATTCTCGATTCCACGACGAAGTACTGGATTTGGTTCTCAAGGGCCAGCCCAGTGATCAAACCGCGCTCATCGCCTTAGAGTACCGGCCAACGGTGGCTCGGGCGCACTTTGCCGCTGCACTGCGGTCAACGGACGCCGGCGTCCGTCTCCGCGCGACGGCGGCTTTGGCGATCCTTGATGAACTATGGTCCCGACACGAACTTTTGGCGGCGTTGCGTACCGGCGATGACGAAATGACGTTTGCGGTACGAGCGGCGCTGCGGAGAAGCTGCGATCACGCTCTGCATGCTGAGGTGGATCGATGGGAGGCGGAACACTTTAGTCAATTGGAGGAGCTCGATTGCTTCGGTGACGCGCCGCTCAATCGTGCCACGGGACAATTGGGACTCACGGTTGAGGAACTGTTGAATCTTCGCGGTCGCGTCGATTCGCCACGGAACGACGATGCGACGCC
>CAZWDN010000119.1:0-13616 GCA_964633125.1 uncultured Pirellula sp.
TGGCCTGGCCCCTAGCGTCGCAAGATTGGCGACTCGCCGGCTATGCGTTGGTCGCGTCGCTCGCGGCGTTGGTCGCCTCGCGACAATTGTTCTATAAGGCTCTCGGCGCCTACCGCAGCGCGAGCAGCTAGGCGAAAGGTCGCCCGCAGTCGTTCAAGTTGTGAACGCCAAGACTAACTGTAATTCCATGTTTGCAGTCCCGAAGGGACATGACATGCCAGCCCGGGGCAACGCCCCGGGTATCAGAATCGCGTGGTCATCGGAGAGCCCCGTAGGGGCGCAACATCGATGTCACAATCTTTAGCTAAGAACCTGTTGCACTTGGTGTTCAGCACTAAGCATCGGCGACCTCTCCTCGCGACCGATCTGCGTCCGGCACTCTTCGCCTACCAAGCCGGCACTTTGAAAAACCTGAAGTCGCCCGCAATCGTGATCGGCGGCATTGAAGATCACATCCACATTTTGTTTCTACTCTCAAAAGCAGCTGCGCTCGCAGATGTTGTTGAGGAACTGAAAACATCGAGTTCCATCTGGTTCAAACAGCAAGCAGGCGGCACTCGCGATTTTGCTTGGCAACCCGGATATGCGGCGTTCTCCGTCAGCGAATCGAACGTCGCCGCCGTCGCCGAGTACATCCGGACTCAAGAAGAGCATCACCGCCGAATGCCGTTTCAGGATGAATTGCGAGCAATACTTACCAAGCACGGCGTTGAGTTCGACGAACGTTACCTGTGGGACTAGATTCGCTGCCGCATTCGGTTTTGTCTCGCCCTAACAGGGCTTCTTATCCGAATTGACGCCTTGAAAACCCGGGGCGTTGCCCCGGGCTGACATGTTTCGCCCCTACGGGGCGTTGCGAACGTTCGCGAATCGTTGATATCGTAGTGCCCTGTCGCCGCCGCTAAAACGAATTGATTCATTTACCCAAGGCGAACCCAAATCATGTTCGACCGTCGCAGCTATGCCGTAAAGGAACACGTCGGCGTTTTCAAGCTCACGGACAAGTACGACATTTTTGACGGCGAAACCGGCGCCAAGCTCGGCTGCGCCGTGGAAGAGATCGGCACGCTGAAGATGCTGCTGCGGTTGGTCGTCAACAAGCAGTTCCTGCCGACCACGGTCGAAATTCGCGAGACCGACGACGGCCCGGCCGTGCTCTCGATCCATCGCGGCTTCTCGTTCATTCGGCCGATGGTCGAAGTCCGCGACGGCTCGGGCCAACTCATCGGCTCGTTCAAAAGCAAGTTCTTCACCATCGGCGGCGGCTTCCACGTGCTCGACGCCTCAGGCAACCAATCGGCCGAAGTGAAAGGCAACTGGAAGGGCTTCACGTTCCAGTTCCTGGCGTCCGACGGTCGCCAGCTCGGCACCGTCACCAAGAAATGGGGCGGCCTCATGAAAGAAATGTTCACCTCGGCCGACAGCTACCACATCCAGCTCGCCGACGACATCCCGACGCAATCGGCGCTCGCGGCCTTGCTGCTGGCCGCCGGCTTGGCGATCGACATCGTCTTCAAAGAACGCGGCTAAGCGTGCTTCGCGCGCGGCACGGGCGGAAACCAACGCCCCAGCAGAAAGTGCGCCGGGGCTTGCAGCCCGAGCGGCAGCGCGAGCATCAGCAGCCCCAAGTACGCCAGCGGCGGCATCATCGTCTGCGGGCCGTCGAGGCCGAAGCCGTGTACGTAGTTGATGTTCACCGGCAGGTTCGGGTTATCCGCCGGCGCAGGAGGCGGCGGCATGAAGAAGTAGCACACCAGCAGCAGCACCCAACTCCCCGCGGCACACCAGAGCCAGGCGCGGCGATCGTATCCGAGCCGCCACACGAGCCACAGCAACAGCAGCGGCAACCAAAAGTGAAAGAACGAGAGGAACCGCGTAAACAGCGGAAACTGCCCGTCGTACATGTAGCACGTCATGCCGGTGAGGCGCAGCCCGACCGCTTCGGCCAAGAAGTCGGCCATCCACAACGTCTGCGGCAACACAATGCCGACCGCCGCGATCGACGCCAACAGCGCCTCCTCCTTCCACACGGCGACCAGCGTCAGCAATAGCGACACGTCGCAGAAGTACAAAAAGTTCGTCGGTCCGTAATCGCGCCAATACACGGGCACGAGCACGGCGACAAACGACGTATAGACGAGCTTCACGGCGAGCGGAATGCGCGGCGATGAGGTGGTCATACGAAGGCGACCTAGATAAAGAGCCCGTGGTTTCGGCGGCGGCCGGCTTGGATTATATTGGCGGTTTACTTCTCGCGACACACCACTCCGCCGCCGCCCCGCCCGGAACCACCCGCCGATGAAACTCGCCTTTAGTTCCAACGCCTACATGAAGTTCTCGATCGAAGAAACCATCGATCGAATCGCCCGCATCGGCTATTCCGGCCTGGAAGTCCTGGCCGACGTCCCGCACGCCTGGCCCGTCAATCTACTGCCGGAACGCCGCCAATCGATCTGCGACTCGCTCGTCAAGCACGGGCTGCGCGTCTCCAACGTCAACGGCTTCATGATGAACGCCGTGAACGACCCGCGGCAACCGTATTGGCATCCGTCGTGGATTGAGCCGGATGCCAACTATCGGGCCATTCGCCGCGAGCACACCAAGCGAGCCCTGCAATTGGCCGCCGAAATCGGCGCGAAGAATCTGCAAACCGAGCCGGGCGGGCCGCTGGAGCCGGGGCAATCGTGGGACGCCGCCGCGCAAACCTTCTACGACGAACTGATGCCCTGCGTCGAAGTCGCCGAGAAATTCGAGGTCGGCTTGCTCATCGAGCCGGAGCCGGGCCTGATGATTGAAAAGTTCGACCAGTACCTGAAGTTCGTCGAGCGGATTCAGTCGCCGTACGTCGGACTCAATTTCGACATCGGCCATGCCTACTGTGTCGGCGAAGACCCGCAAGATTGGGTCGCCCGCATGGCGCCGCACACGCGTCACTACCACTTCGAAGACATCGCCCCGAGCCGAGTGCATGCCCACATGGTGCCGGGCCGCGGCGCGATCGATTTCGAAAAGACGCTGGCCGCCATTCACGCCACGGGCTACGACGGCTTCATCACCGTCGAACTCTACCCCTATATCGACGACCCGGACGCCGCGGCCCGCGAAGCCTACGACTACTTGCAAGGCGTGGCAAAGCGACTGGGAATCGTGTTTGAGAAGTAGCGGACTTGTTTCACCACGGAGGCACGGAGAACACCGAGGGGGCAAACACGGTGAAAGCTCTCATGCGATACGATTGTGAGGTCATTGTTGCAACTGCTGATGGTCGCTACTTTCGTTGGGAGTCCGTCGTTGCCGCCGCGGACCTTTCGCGTGCCGTCGAAGTTACTCGTGCTCATGCGGACAACCTCAAATCAGAATGTCGGATTGTGAGTCTGATGCTAGACGAGATACAGCCCGGCTCTCCACTAGACTCCGTTTCGGCGCCAGCTGAAGGCGTTTATGCAATCAACGACTTTTCAGAGGTCCAACTGCCGCAAGCAATGAGATTTCGCTAAACCCAGCATATCTCTATCCGACTCCCATCTCCGTGTTCTCCGTGGTGAACCCTTCGTCCGAAATCTGTAATGCCCGACCTCAAAACCATCCTCCAACTTTGCCGCGCTCCCAACGTCTTTACGGCCGTGTCGAACGTGGCGGCCGGGTACTTGCTGACGCATGAGAACCTCGTCGATTGGCCGGCCGCGGCGATGCTCGTCGGGTCGTCGGCGCTGCTCTATACGGCAGGCATGGTGCTGAACGACGTGTTCGACGTCGCGAAAGACACAGAAGAGCGACCGCAGCGGCCGATTCCTTCCGGGCGCATTTCGCTCGAAGCGGCTCGCACGCTGGGCTGGACATTGCTCATCGCCGGCGTGGCGCTCGCCGCGGCGGTTACGGCCCTACGACACAATCCGGCCCCCGCCGTCGTCGGCGTGGTGCTGGCCGTGATGGTCGTGCTCTACGACGGCCCGTTGAAGCGCACGCCCGTCGCGCCGCTGGCGATGGGAGCTTGCCGGTTTCTCAACGTGATGCTGGGCCTGAGCCTGGGCACGATCGGATTTCTCACTTGGCACCCGATGCATTCTTGCGTCGCGGCCGGCATCGGGGTCTACGTCGTCGGGCTCACCTGGTTTGCTCGCACGGAGGCGGTCGCCGAAAGCAATCGCTTCAGCTTATTTTGCAGCACGCTGGTGATGCTCGCCGGCGTAGCGCTGCTCGGCTACTTTCCGCAATTGGCCGACGATCGCTTGCCGCTTTCGATGATGCCGCTGGCGAACCTGACCGGCGGCTGGCTTTGGCCGGCGATGTGGACGTTGTTCGGCTTCTTCACGATTCGCCGCGCACTGCCGGCCGTCGTCAACCCGACCCCCGTGCTCGTGCAGTTCGCCGTGAAGCAGGCGATTTTCGCGATCATCATTTTCGACGCGGCGATCATCACGGCGGTCCACACGCCGATGCCGTACGCCGTGGCGGTCGTCGCCTTGCTGCTGCCGATGCAAGTGTTGGGCTCGTACGTGTATTCGACGTAAATAAACGCAAAAGGCAGAATGCAAAAGGCAAAGCGCCTGAGGCCGTACAGTTCTGACTTTTGCATTTTGCCTTCTAAATTTTGACTTTTCCCCATGCTCTTCGGTTACAACACCAACGGCCTTGCGCATCACGACGCTTATCAAGCGGTCGAACTCTTGGCCGATCTCGGCTATCGGAGCGTGGCGCTCACCGTCGATCACGGCTTGTTGAACCCTTACGGCGGGCACGTCGCGTCGCGCATCAAGCAGATGCGGCGTCTGCTCGACGAGCGCGGCATGCATTCGGTCGTGGAAACCGGCGCCCGCTTCTTGCTCGATTCGCGGCAGAAGCACGAACCGACGCTCGTCACCAGCGAGCCCGACGGACGCGACAAACGCGTGGAGTTTTACAAGCACTGCATCGACGCGGCGGCGGAACTCGGCAGCGACTGCGTTTCGCTGTGGTCGGGCATTTTGCGCGACGGCGTCGATCCGACCACGGCCCTTAAGCGCTTGGTCGCCGGTCTACGGGAAGTGCTCGACTACGCCGACCAGAAGCAAATGACGATCGGCTTCGAGCCGGAGCCGGGCATGTTCATCGCCACAATGGACGACTATCGCAAGCTCCGCACGGCGCTGCCGCATCCGCGATTAAAACTGACGCTCGACGTCGGGCATCTCCACTGCCTCGGCGAGACGCCGATCGCGAGCGTCGTCGAAGCGTGGAGAACGGACCTCGTGAACGTGCATATCGAAGACATGCGGGCCGGCGTCCACGAACACTTGATGTTCGGCGAGGGAGAAATCGCCTTCGGCCCGGTGCTGAAGGCGCTGTTGCGCATCGGCTACTCAGGCGGCGTGCATGTCGAGCTGAGTCGCCATAGTCACGAAGGACCGACGGCCGCGGCGCGCTCGATCGAGTTTCTGAAGGCGACGCTGGCGGAAGTGCGACGGTAAAGCGACTGCGAAAACAATGCTGAGTGCAGAATGCTGAACAGCACATCAGCGAACGACCGGCGACATTCCCTATTCAGCACTCAGCAGTCCACAGTCCGCATTTCTTCGCCTAGCTGCCGTATGCCGGAGCGGTCGACCATTGATTGGCGCGCCCGCGATACGGTTCGGCCGGCGGCAGTGCGTAACCGTCGGGGCGGCCCCCTTCGACGCTCGGGCCGACGTTTGTTTCCGGATACGGATCGAAACGTTGCGCCTGCGATTGCTGGTAGCTGGCCGAGCCGGGGCCGAAGAGTTGCGGCGTTTGCGTACCGCGACAGCCGACGGCCGCCGCCAGGGCGCTGCAAACGATCACAATCAGAAGCGTGCGAACCATAAATGCTCCGGCCGTTCCGTGGCCTCGGTTCTCGCTCGGCGATCAGGAAGATCACGGCGACGAACTCGGGGCGGCCCCGCTTTCGAGGGCCGCGAATCATACGCGAACGGCCCGACCGACCCAAGGCATGTTTGCCCGCGTGCCGGCAGTGCCGCTGAAGCACCTATCGAGCCGCAAATGCCGCCGGCTTGAAGCAACCCGACGGCGCGCGGTTATGACGTTTCGCCGGAAAGCGAGAGTTCGCGGCGTAACGGCTAGGGAAGATATGCCGAGAGGAGCGTCGCGCCCGACCGGCTGGTAAACGTCGTCGCCGGCAAACACGCCGGCACCAAGCACGTCGTGCCGAGCGGCAATGGTTCGCTCGCGCCGACTTCAGGCCCGACGACGGCCACTTCGCCCTGCACGACGGAGACGATATGAAACCGATCGTCGCTCATGAGCGTCCAAGATTCGCCCGGCGCGAGCGTCACGCGCTCGAGCACGAATTTGTCGCAAGAGACGAGCCGCTCGACGCGCGGATCGTCGGTCTGCTCGGGCCGTTGCACGGCGGCGGGACCGGCCGCGTAGTCGATCGCCGCCAGCCCCTGCTCGATGTGCAGTTGCCTCGGCTTGCCGTCGGGGCCGACGCGGTTCCAATCGAACAGCCGAAACGTCGTGTTGCTGGCTTGTTGAATCTCGGCGATGAGCAAGCCGGCCCCCGGCGCATGCACCAAGCCGGCCGGCAGAAACAAGCAATCGCCGACGGCCGGCTCGAAACGATGCAGGCAAAGGTCGCTGGTGCCACGGTTCACTTCGCGCTCGAGCGCCGCGCGATCGAAGCCGCGCTTGAGCCCGGCGTAGATCAAGCTCCCCGGCTCGGCGTCGAGCACGACCCAGGCTTCGGTCTTGCCGAGGTCGGGCGGATCGAGCTGCGCGGCACGGGCGTCGTCCGGGTGGACCTGCACGGAAAGCTTTTCGCGGCAATCGAGAAACTTGAACAACAGCGGGAAGCGCGTTTGCGGGTGGTGACGACCCAAGAGCGCCGGCCCTTCCGCGGCGACGAGTTCCGCGAGCGTTCGCCCGGCCCAAGGTCCGGCGGCGACGACGCTTTGATCGGCGTCGTGGTCGACGACTTCCCAACTTTCCGCGTAATCCGCCTCGGGGCCGAGCGGTTTGCCGAGCACCGTACCGAGCCGTCGGCCGCCCCAAATGGCGCGTTTCACGAGCGGTTGGAAACGAAGCGGAGCGGTGAGCATGGATGAATGCGGGGAACTCGAGGGAGCCGGAGATTGGTTGTGAGCCCCCGGCGAGCCTGCTATTATCAAGGAAGCGTCGGATTTAGGGAAGCAGGCCGCATGGGCGGAGAGCTTCACTCGAGGCGTCCCGTTTAGGGAGCCGGATTCCGACCTCGGCGAGCTGCTTGCCGCCGACGACTCTTTTGCCGCCGCTTAGGCGCGCACCGCCCCCGCAGCCCCCGAGTGTTCGGTAATTCCCTATCTACTTAGCAGCATCTCCCAGCAGCGAGCCGGTCTATGTCCGTCGTCCCTCCGAAGCCGACCAAAAAAACCGACGAAGACCTCTTTACCGAAACCACGATGACCTTCGGGGAGCACCTCGAAGAGTTGCGCGTTTGTCTCTGGAAGGCGCTCGTCGGCTTAGTGATTTGCACGGTCGGCGGCTTGTTCATCGGCGACTACGTCGTGGAGATTATCGAACATCCGCTGACGAATGCGCTGAAGGACTATTACCAGACCGCGGCCGAGAAGGAATACAAGGCGTGGGCCGAAGGACAAAAGGCCCAAGGCCGCAACGTGCCGTATAACCTGCGCGAGATCGCGTCGATCGCCAAACCCGATACGAGCGCCGGCGAAAAAGAACTGATCTACGAATTGGAATTCTGGCACCCGGCGACGATTTTGGCGGCGCTCGATCAGGCGCGCACGCCGCAACCCGCCGGCCCGCTGCCGACCGTCGCGAAGCCGGCTCCGTCGGGCACCGCCGCGCCGGCCGACGCGACGAAAGCGCTGGCAGCCGACGCCGAGGGCGCGGCGACGGGAGAGAAGGACGAGGAACCGCTCCGCTATACGCGCGCCACGCTCGAACCGATCCTGCTGTGGCACCCGATCGACAGCGACAGCCGCTTCAAGTTGCAAGCCACGGGAACGACGGAAGTGTTTACCGTGTGGCTCAAGGCGGCGCTCGTCGTGGGTGCGCTCGTCTCCAGCCCGTGGGTCTTCTACCAGATTTGGATGTTCGTCGGCGCCGGGCTCTACATGCACGAACGGAAGTACGTGTATACCTTCTTGCCGTTTAGCTTGGGGCTGTTTTTCCTCGGCGCGGCGACGGCGTATCTGTTCGTCTTCGAGCCGGTGCTGACGTTTCTCTTCAGCTTCAATCAATCGCTGGGAATCGACCCCGACCCGAAGATCAGCGAATGGCTCGGCTTCGTGCTGCTCTTGCCGCTGGGCTTCGGCGTGAGCTTCCAATTGCCGCTGGTGATGCTGTTTCTGGAACGGATCGGCGTGATGACGGTGCGCGACTTTTTGGAGAAGTGGCGGATGGCCGTGCTGGTGATTTTCATCGTCTCGGCGGTGCTCACGCCGGCCGACCCCTACAGCATTTTCTTCATGGCCGTACCGCTGACGTTCCTCTACTTCGGCGGCATCTTGCTGGCGAAGTATTTGCCGAAGAACTAAGCGACGCGGAATACGCGCTGTAGGGAACGCCCTCCGCGGCGTTCCGCCGATGAACGTATATTCCAATGACCAAGCAACAAATCCCAAACAAGGACCAATGACGAAAATTCCCATGTGCGCCGCGGCGCGATTGGGTCATTCGGTCCTTCGTATTTGCTTGGAACTTGATGCTTGGAGTTTGGTCATTCGCCTGCGCACGGAACGCCGCGGAGGGCGTTCCCTACGGACGCGTTTCGCCAAGCACTCGGCTTACGAGTTCAGCGTCCCCTTGGTCGACGGCACGCCGGTCAGGCGGCCGTCAGGCTCAACGGCCATGCGCAAGGCCCGAGCCGCGCACTTGAAAACGCCTTCGGCGATGTGGTGGCTGTTGCGGCCGTGGTGCAGTACGACGTGCAAATTGCACAACGCGTTGGCGGCGAGCGCTTGCCAAAAGTCTTCGACCAGCTCGCTGTCGAACTCGCCGATCTTTGGCGCGGGGATCGGGGCGTTGAAGACCAGGAAGTAGCGGCCGCTGAAGTCGATCGCCGTGGTGACGAGCGTTTCTTCCATCGGCAAGGTGAAGTGGCCGTAGCGACGGATGCCCGCCTTGTCGCCCAGGGAGGAACGGATCGCCTGGCCGATGCAGATGCCGACGTCTTCCACCGTGTGATGCTGGTCGACCTGCAGATCGCCCTTGCAGGCGACCTTGAGATCGATCGCCGCATGCTTCGCCAGCAGCGTAAGCATGTGATCGAAGAAGCCGACGCCCGTGGCGACGTCGGCGCGACCGGAGCCGTCGAGCGCGAGTTCGAGCTCGATTTCGGTTTCGGCGGTCTTACGTTGGATGCGGGCTTGGCGAGTCATGCGAGTCACGTCGGGTACGGTTTTGGTGCGCCGCGCTTGCTGCGGCACGGTCGTTAATTCTACCACGCGGCTCCGTCGGCGAGCGGTGCGGATATACCGATTACGCGGGTCGACTTCAGCGAGCGGCGGGGTTTATCCCCGCCGCTCGCCGGTCGCAATTCAGATGAAAGTCACCGCTTCAAGGCTTCGGCCAGCAGCGTGAGGCAGACGTCGATTTGTTCGTCGGTGCCGACGGAAATACGCAGCCCTTCTCCCCAGCCGGCGTACGGCATATAGCGGACGAGGATGCCGAACTTCTTCAAATGCTCGTAGAGCGGCTTCAGCGGCTGCGTCGGATGCGTGCACCAGACGAAGTTGGCCTGCGAATCGACGGCCGTGAAGCCGAGAGCCCGCACGCGCTCCGTCAGGCGAGTGCGCGAGGCGCGAATCTTGGCGACGTTGTCACACAGCCACGCTTGGTCGTCGATCGCGGCCGTGGCGGCGGCCAACGACAGGGCGTCGCAGTTGTACGAGTCTTTGATCTTCCGCAGCCCCGCGATGATGTGCGGTTGTGCAACGACGAATCCGAACCGCAGGCCGGCGAGCGCGTACGACTTACTGAGCGTGCGCGAGACGAGGATCTTGTCGCATTCTTTGACGAGGCGAATGCAGTGGTCGTTCGCGAAGTCGACGTACGCTTCATCGACGATGAGAGGGCAGGGGAGCCGGCGCGCAAGTTCCAAGACTTGCTCCGGCGCGATCAGCGTGCCCGACGGACTATTGGGATTCGGCAAGAACGCGAGTTTCAGGCCAGCGGCGTCGGCCGTGAAGTCGGCGCCGAGCGACCAATCGTCGCGGAAGCGAATCTCTTCGCTCCGCGCGCCTTGGATTTCGGCGAGCGTCTTGTAGAGGATGTACGACGGATAGGGCAACCGGAGCAGTTCCCCTTCGCCGACGAATGCGCGCGTGGCGAGCGTGAGGATTTCGTCGCTGCCGTTGCCGCACAGAATCCAATCGGGCGGGACGCCGAGCACCTCGCCCGCGCGCAGACGGAACGCCGTGCCGAGCGGATCGGGATAGCGCTGCAAGCCGCGCTCGAGCACCGCCTGCACCGCGCGCGCCACGGCGGCGCTCGCCGGGTAGGGGTTCTCGTTCGTGTTCATCTTCACGACCTTCGAACCTTCACGCGGCTGCTCGCCCGGCACGTAGCCCTGCATCGCTTCGATCTGAGGACGGAAGTAGCTCATCCGGTTATTGCTCCTTCCGGGCAGCGGCTTGCGACGCGAGGCGCATATCGACGCTGGCGCGGTGCGCCGTGAGGCCTTCGACGTTGGCGAGCGTACGCACGTCGTCGGCCAAGCCGGCGAGGCCGGCCTCGGTCATGCTGATGACGCTCGTGCGGCGCAGGAAGTCGTTCGCCGAGAGGCCGCTGGCAAAGCGGGCCGTGCCGCCGGTCGGCAATACGTGCGAAGGCCCGGCCGCGTAGTCGCCGACCGCCACGGGGGAGAAATGCCCGAGAAACGCGGCTCCGGCGTGCGGAATCTTCTCCAGGAGCGCCTCGGGCTCATACGTATCAAGATGCAGGTGCTCCGGCGCGATTAAGTCGGCCAGGCGGCAAGCTTCGTCGGCATCGCGTACAAGGATCATCAAGCCGTATTCCTCCAAGGCTGCGCGGGCCAAGTCGCCCCGCTCAAGCTTCGCCGTTTGACGAACCAACTCCGCGGCGGTCGCTTCCAGGATTTGAGCGTCCCACGTGATCAGGATGCTCGAGCCGGGAGAATGTTCGGCCTGCGCGAGCATGTCGGAAGCGATAAAGTCGGCTCGGGCCGTGGAATCGGCGATGACCACGACTTCGCTGGGGCCGGCGATCGAGTCGATATCGACGTCGCCGTAGACATGCTGCTTCGCCAAGGCCACGAACAGGTTGCCGGGGCCGACGATCTTGTCGACCCGCGGAATCCCCTCGACGCCGTAGGCCAGGGCCGCGACGCCTTGCGCCCCGCCGATGCGATAGAGCTCCGCGATGCCGAGCTCATGGCAGAGGGCGCGAATATAGGGGCTGTCGGCGCCGAACTTCGTCGGCGGTGCGACGACGGCGATCTCCGGCACCCCGGCGGCCTGCGCCGGGACGGCGGTCATCAGCACCGTCGAAGGATAGGAAGCCGCGCCGCCGGGCACACAGCAGCCGACGCGCGCCAGCGGCAAATAACGCTGACGCAAGTAGCTGCCGTGCGGCCGTTCCAGGCGAACGTCGCGATGAAGGATGGCCGTTTGGAAGTCGAGAATGTTTCGCCGAATCCGGCGTACCGCGGCCAGAAACTCGGGCTCGACCGACGCATGGGCCGCGGCCAATTCGGCGGCGCTCACGCGGAGCGACGAGCCGGTGAGCTGCGTGCCGTCGAGCTTCGTCGTGTATTCCAGCAGCGCCGGAAGGCCCCGTTTGCGGACGTCGCCGCAAATGCGCTCGACGACCTGCCGTGGTACCAGCGCTTCGCCGAAGACTTCGAGCGTTTTGCGCCGCCCGGCTTCGCTGACGATGTCGCCGCGCGGACTCAGCCGGGCCCGCAGCTCGTCGAGCGCCGCCAGTCCGGCATCGCGCGAGGTATCGATCCTGCGAATGTTCAAGAGTGTGCTCATAGACCTACTATTTTGCTCTAACAGGCCGATTTCGACCAGGGCCGAGACTGTGGTAAACTGGCATCGTCGTCCCAAGAACGGAGACGACGACCGCCGCCTGGGTTCGCCGCTCCGCTCTTACGCCCCGCCGATAATCCTTCCGTTTGAGGTATTCATGTCGCACCCCGCCATTGATCTGCGCAGCGATACGGCCACGCGTCCCACGCCCGCAATGCGTGCCGCGATGGCGTCGGCCGAGGTGGGCGACGACGTTTCGGCGGAAGATCCGACGATGAACCGGCTGCAGGAGCGAATCGCCGCGATGCTCGGCAAGGAAGCGGCGCTGTTCGTGCCGTCGGGCACGATGTCGAACCAAATCGGCGTCCGACTCCATTGCCTACCGGGCGACGAAGTCATTTTGGAGGAATCTTCGCACATCTATGCCTACGAACAGGGCGGCGTCGCGCAACTCAGCGGCTGTGCGACGCGGACGATCAAGGGAGACTACGGCGTCTTCACGCTCGATCAGGTGAAGGACCTCGTCCATCCGAACAACTGCCACTATGCGCGAACTCGGCTCTTGTGTTTGGAAAACACCAGCAACCGGGGCGGCGGCCGCGTCTGGCCGCTCGAGCGCATTCAAGAGCTTTGCGATTGGGCCCACGAGCATGGGCTGGCGACGCACCTCGACGGCGCGCGATTGTTCAACGCCGTCGTGGCGTCGGGCGTTCCGGCCGTGGAGTGGGCCAAACCGTTCGACACCGTGAGCGTGTGCTTCAGCAAGGGGCTCGGCGCGCCGGTCGGTTCGGCGATTTGCGGCACGCGCAAGCACATCGACCACGCGATCCGCGTACGCAAAGTGTTCGGCGGCGGCATGCGTCAGGCCGGCATCATCGCGGCCGGCGCGCTCTATGCGTTGGAGAATCACATCGAACGAATGGCCGACGATCATCGCCATGCGCGTCGTTTCGCCGACCTCATTCGCGACGTCGACGGCATCGTCGTCGACCCGCCGCGCATCGAGACGAACATCGTCTACTTCTACGTCGACCCGAAGCTCGGCACGGCCGCGGAATTTACCGCCGTGCTCAAGCAACGCGGCTTGCTGGTCGGTGCGCTCGGCAAGCAGCAAATTCGGGCCGTCACGCACCTCGACGTCAACAGCGAGCAGGTCGAACGAGCCGGCGTCATTCTGCGAGAAGCCGCCGCCGCGTGCGCCGGAACGCGACGTCCGACGGTCGCCGCCGCGGGCGCTTACGGCTAAGAGCACGACGTCCCGGCCATTACGGACAAACTCGTCTTTTGAGTTTGCGGATTCTAGGCCCGATATTCGCCGCTTGCCGCGATATCAATGTGCGTTCGAGCGCATGAAAATGCAGCGATTAGTTGACGCGTAACGAGGCTGACAAGCGCGCAACGGAGCGTGCACTGTGCCGAGTCGTCAATCGGCATACCTTACGTCATTGTCGCTGAAGGAAACTGCCGCTGTAGACGATGAGCCAACTAGCGGAGTTGTCAGGTGACATGGAGTTTCGAGGCGACGGATCGCCCGAACACCTTCACGGCTCCGACCGGTATGCGGAAGGGCGCTTATGTCCTGCTCATGGCTTCGTTCGTTACTGTCGTCGTTAGAGCCGGTTTCAAAACCTATTTGAAGTAAACTTGCGCCCTGGTTGAAGTTGC
>CAZWDN010000120.1:0-13610 GCA_964633125.1 uncultured Pirellula sp.
ACCCGGGCATCGGCAACGGCCAGGGGGGCAACAACAATCCCCAGCACCCGATCTTAGACGCCATCCTGCAGCAGATCCTGAACGACCTGGCCAACAACGGCGGCAACGGCGGAGTAAACGGCGGCGGGAACGGAAACAACAACGGCGGCAACAACGGAAACGGACAGAACAATCAGGGCAATAACAACAACGGCCAGACGTTCGCTCGGATCGACCTCGAACTGCGCGATCTCAAGCTCGTGGACCTCGGCGACGAAACGATGGGCCCCGCCTATCGCCTGACGATCCGTAACAATTCGCAACGCAGCGTCATCACTCCGTTCGTCGTCGTGCTGATGGCCACGCATGAAACCCAACCGACTACCGACTCGCCGTACAACACGGCGCAAGTACCGCAACTCGCCGCCGGCCAATCGACGACGGTCGACGTTCGGCTGCCCGCCGTGGTCGCCGCCCAGCCGGAAGCGTTCGAATTCCTCACGGCCGCCGTCGGCAGCCCGGCCGGCATGTTCGACCAAGACAACACCAACAATCAAGCCGCGTTTCAACGCTCGAGCGTGTCGGAGATTCCGGCGAAGATCGTCCGAGTGAGCGTCGACGAAACGGCCGGCCACATGGTGCTCGAAGGCGAAGGCTTCGGCAGCAAGCTTGGCCAAGTGCTCCTCACGGTCGCCGGCCAAAAGTACCAGGCCACGGTGAAGGCTTGGGGCCCGGCCGCCGTGTACTTCACCATCGACGGCTTCCATGCGACGACCAGCGACACCGCCAGCTTCACGCTGGTCCGCAACGACGGCCGCTTGGCTCCCTCGCTCGACGTGGCGATCGCCAACTAAAGAACGCGCCGATGACTCCCCTCTCCCCTTGCGGGAGAGGGGCCGGGGGTGAGGGGTGCCGACGTACGAGATGCCGAGACCGGGTGACGAGCGAGGGTCGCAAGGCCCTCGCTCTTTTGTTCGTTGCAGCCCGGCTAGCGCAACGTCTCATCCAGCGACGGCAACTTCTCCCGCGGTTGCTGTTGCGTGGTGACGATCAGCGCATCGTAGTCGGCCTGGAATGTTCGCAAGCCGAAGAGCGCCATGACGAACCCGACGATGCCGCCGACCGCCATCATCCCAAGGGCAAGCTGAGCCTGCGAACCGATGAGCACCAACGTCGCCACGGCCGCCATCGGCACCAACGCGGCGATGCCGAGATAAACCCAGCCCAAGCGGCGCAAGTTGGCCAAGTGCTCGCGATCGCGACGATTCATCGACGCCAATCGCACGAACAACGGGTAATAGTTATGCAACGAGACGATCGTGATCAACAGAAACGGGTACGCCGCGGCGATCAGCCCGCAAAGAATGAGCGACGTAAAGAAGTGCGAGTACAGCCGCCACGGCACGTCGCCCAGGCCGACGTGCATCGCAATCGGATAGACGAAGCCGGCCGCCACCCAGAGCCAGAGCCCGACCATCGACGCTTCGTTCCCCATGAAGAGACAGCGTCGCCTCAAGTCGGCGGCCGTCCAATCGTCGAGCGCCCGTCGAGCTTGCGGATCGCGAATATATCGCGCCACGGCGCGTGCGCGCCAGAAGCCGTACAGCCCGCCGATCGGAAAGAACACGAGATTGATAAACGTCTGAACGCGTTGAAATACGACGTCGGCCCCCTCCAAACGCAGCACGATCTCCACGTGGTTGTAAAGGTAGTTCAAAGCGCCGGCGAACGCATTGGGAGCGACCGTCAGCACGATGACGATCAGTTCCGGATACTTCGTCACGAAGCGGTGCCAGAAGTCGTCGCGTTCGATCAACAGCCGTTGCGTCTGCGGATGGAGGCACAGCTCAAAATGCCGGGCCATTTCCGTGCCGTTGCCGAATCGCTCGGCCGTTTCCGACGCCAAGCACCGGGCCAGCGCTTGATCGAGCCCGGGAGCATCGTCGCGCACCAAGCCTACCAACAACCGCGCCTGCACCCCGCGGCGGCGGCGCATCGTCATTTGCTCGAGCGTCAGCCCCCAAGAGCGTTCGACCTGCTCGTCTTCAAACGGTCGATAACCGCTGAGCAGTTCCCAGAGCATCACGCCGAGCGAATACAAATCGCTCCGACCGTCGAGCTCCGCGGGCGTGCGGTCGTGCGCCGGGTTGCAGGCTTCCAATTGCTCCGGCGACATATACGCCAAGCTGCCGCCGAAATAGGCGGCCGGCGTGGCGCCATCGAGCTTCGAGCTGAAGCTGATGTTGAAGTCGGCCAACTTCGGCGACCCTTCGGCGGTGAGCAAGACGTTGGCCGGTTTGACGTCGCGATGCAGCACGCCGATGTGGTGCGCGTAGTCGAGCGCCCGGGCCAGCCGCGCACCGAGCCAGCAGACGACCTGCGGCCAATGCATCCCCGCGAGCTTCGCCCGCAACGGCGATTCGGCGGGCGGATCTTCACCGCGCCCGAGCAACACTTCGTCGATAGCCCGCAGATAGTCGGCTCCGGTACGTTCGGCCGGCGGAATCGAACGGAGCTTTTCGACGACCGAAGACAACGTGCCGCCGGCCGCGTACTGCATGTACATCAGCCGCAGTCCGTCGGCCGGCAATTGCCGCTGGTCGAACACGCGCACGATATTTTCGTGATCGAGCTGCGCCAGCGTCTGCGGCTCGGCCCCTTTGTCGGCGGTCACCTTCAGCGCCACGGTTCGCTGCATGCTGCGCTGCCGCGCCAGGAATACGTCGCCGAACGCCCCTTCACCGAGCCGCGCGAGGAGGTCGAAGTCGTCGATCTGGTCCCCGGGCTTCAACTTCAGCGAGCGGCGCGGGCCGTGCTTCACGAGCGTCGTGCTCTTGGCCACCGACGAACTACCGAGCAACCGCTTGAGTTCCTCGGCCTGATCCGGAAATCGCTTCAACAGATCGAGCGGCGGCGCCGTCTCGCCGGCTTGCCGCCGAACGTGGTACTCTTCGTAAAGCAAATCCACCGGAACGTCGCGAGCCAGAAACGAAAACTCGGCGAGGTACTCTTCCATGTGCCGCGGCTGCTTGATCTTCAACCAGCGGTATTCCAGATCGATCTTAATCAGCTCGATCGCCGTCATCCGGCGTTGCGCTTCGGGCACCGTCGCCAAGTGATCGGCGATCGAAGGCGGCGTCGCCCCTTCTTCCCAGGCCGCGACAAAATGCTCCACCGCCGCCGAGAGCTGTTGCCAGACGGCGCTGGCGGCTTCAAACGGTATTACGTCGGTGGCGGGCGTCACTGGATTTTGCCGAGATTCGTGCCGCTCAGTGCCCATGCCGCATCGTACCCCTTGGGCGCGATAAGGTCTAGCATCGAGCAATGACCGACCAGTGCATTCATTGCGTGCGAAGATTGCCGAAAGGCCGTAATATAAACCGAACACGAAGCTTATTGTTCAACTTCTCCAACGCTCGATTTCTCCGCTAGCCGCCATGGCCGAACCATCTGAAGAATTATTGCGAAAAGTGCGCGCCGCCGACCCGCAGGCCGTCGCCGAGTTTGCCGAATTGCGCCGCCTACAACTGTTGGCGTACGTCTCGCGCCAACTCGGCTACGCGCTGCGCTCGAAGGTCGAGCCGGACGATCTCGTACAAGACGCCGTAATGCGAGCCGTGCGACATCCGCATCTGTTCGCGACGGCCGAGCGCGACCCGTTCGGCGTGCTTTGCCACTTGGCGCAAGAATGCATCGTCGATGCCCACCGCAAGTTCATCGAAGCGCAAAAACGCGACGCGGGCCGTGAAGTGGCCATCGACGCCACCCCGCGCGACATGGAGGGTGGCGGCCTCCGCAACTTGCTGATCGCCAGCATCACCACCCCGAGCAAAGCCTTCTCGCGCAACGAAAAGGAACTTCGCATGTGGGACGCCCTCGGCTCGCTTCCGGAAGAGCAGCGCGAATGCCTGCGATTGCGCTACGTCGACGGTCTACCGACGAAAGACATCGCCCAAAAGCTCCGGAAGACCGACGGCGCCGTCCGCGTCATGCTCACCCGCTCGCTCGATAAGCTGCAACAGATGCTCGGACAAGATTCGTAGCCGCATCGGCCTCTGTAGGGAACGCCCTCCGCGGCGTTCCCTACAGACGCTCTGGAATAATACTCGCGGCCACCCGCGCCACGGTCACCTTATCCAGTCTCGCCGGCAACAGCGAGCGCAGATTATCCGCGGCGGCGGCCATGCCGTAGGCCACGGCCTGCAACACCTCGCGTCCCGCGGCAAGTTCGGCGGCGATCCCCGCGCAGAGGCAATCGCCGCAACCGATCGGGTTGACGACGCGTTCGGCCCGCGGCGGCGTTAAACGCCACAGACCTTCGTCGGCCGACGAAGCCCACAACGCGTCTTTTCCTTGCGAAACGACCACCCATGCGGCGCCGCGCTCATGCAGCAGGCGCAAGCCGTCGCGCAGGTCATCGTCCGTCGCGATGTCGCGTCCCACGGTCTTGCCGAGTTCTTCACGGTTGGGCTTCACGAGAAACGGTTTGTTCTTCGCCTCGAACAATTGCAAGAGCTCCGGCCCGCGCGCATCGACGACGATCCGCCCCGGCGTCACATCGGCCAACTCGCGATAGAACGACGGTGCGACGCCCGCCGGCAACGAACCGGTGAACACGGCGACCTTCGCCCGCGCCGCGGCCGTTTCGTAGGCGTCGCGATAGGCGCGCAACTCCAAAGCCGTAATGGGGCCGGCGTTTTCCACCAATTCCGTAGTCGCGCCGGTCGCGTCGTCGAGCAGCGTCGTGCAAACGCGCGTCGGAGCGATCGTATCGATCCAATCGACGGCCACTTCGAGATCGTCGAACTCGCCGACGATCGGCTCCCTAGCCGGACCGGCCAGCGGCGAAATCGTCCGCGCGTCGACGCCGAGCGCCGCCAGCGCCAGACCGACGTTGAGCACTTTCCCGCTGCCGCAGCGCAGCACCTCGGCGGCCCGATTCACTTCGCCCACTTCGAGCTTGGTGAAGCGAAGGATCGATTGCCACGCAGGCGTGAGTCCGGCGACGACGATCACAGCATGTTCTCCAATATCCCGGTGAGTTCCTCGTCGCCGATCGGTCGCGGGTTGCCGTTGAGGCTATTCCCGTGCGACCCGGTAACCAATGCGGGAAGCTGATCCTTCGCAACGCCGAGCGCGCTCAAGCGCGAGGGCACTTCGAGTCGCCGACAAAGTCCGTTGACGTGGTCGACGAGCGCGGCGGCGGCTTCCGCATCGTCGTCCGTGCGCACGTCGAGCGCATAACGCGCCAGCCGGGCCAGCGGCGCTCGGGCGACTTCGCGATTCGCCGCCAATGCCGCAGGCAGCATCACGGCGCAGGCCAGCCCGTGCGGCACGCGGCAATGCACGCCGAGCGCGGCCGCCACGCCGTGAGCCAGCCCCAGCCCGGAGTTCGCCAGCGCCATGCCGGAGAACAGCGCCGCCTGAGCCATTGCTTCGCGGGCCTCGCGATCCGCACCGTTGCGCACGGCACGCTCGACGGCCGGCAACGCCAAGCGCAATCCTTCCAAGCAGAGCGATTGCGGCAGCGGCCGGGCGTTCTTCGTGATATACGCCTCGATGAGTTGCGTGATCGCGTCCATGCCGGTCCACGCCGTGGTCGCCGGCGGCAGGCTGACGCTCAATTCCGGATCGACCAGCACCGTGCGCGGCACGAGTCGTGCATCGCGCAGACTCTTCTTAAAGAGCGGATCGTACGACGAAATCACGGCGTTCTTGGTCGCTTCGGTGCCGGTGCCGCCGGTCGTGGGCATCGCGAGAATCGGCAACGGCTCGGCCGCGAGCTTCAGACCACGGCCGACTCCTTCTAGGTAGTCGCGTACGCCGGCCGCTTCCGCTTGCGGAGCCAGCGCGGCAACCGCTTTCGCCAGATCAATCGCCGAACCTCCGCCGACGGCCAGGAGGAAGTCGCCGCCGCGAACGCCCGCCGACATGATCGCGGCGACCGCTTCGTCGACGTCCGTCGTGAGCGGCTCATGATCGATCGATGCGAGCGGCGAACTATCGACGCCGGCCGCCGCCAGCGACTTGTGTAAGGCGTCGACGACACCGCTGCGCTGAAGCGTTCGGGAGCCGACGACGAACCAAGCTCGACGCCCTAAGCTCTTGGCCGCTTCGCCGATTTCCGCGCGCCGCCCCCAGCCAAACACGATCCGTTGCGGCGAGAAGAATTCAAACGGCGCGGGCATACGTTACTTTCGCGGGCGGATGCGATCCGGGCCGACCCATTCGTCCCAGGTTTGGTCGTAATCGTCGTAGTGGATCAGATGCAGGCCGTACCAACCTTCGAGCACCTTGGCAGGATACCAATCGCCGGAATCGTCGCAAGCCTCGACGCGCGCGCCGACGGAATATTGGCGGGGCGTATAGCCGCGCACGCGCGACGAAGGGAGCCATTC
Source organism: uncultured Pirellula sp. (assembly GCA_964633125.1). Taxonomy (GTDB): domain Bacteria; phylum Planctomycetota; class Planctomycetia; order Pirellulales; family PNKZ01; genus PNKZ01. Next base: position 6,378 of record CAZWDN010000120.1, read on the forward strand.
GCCGTATTTCGCGCCGAAGCCGACGTAATGCACTTGGTATTGGTCGCTCGCCTCGTCGTAAGCCAGCACGTGGGCCTTGTACCACTGCTTCTCGGAGTAGGCCTCGCAATGCGTATCGGCCTTCGGCGCGGCACGACCGACGGCGGCGGCGACCTTCGTCGTCGCCGCGAACTTCGGCGACGTAGTAAACATCGACTTCTGGTTTTCGACGAACGCCATTTCACCGGCGATATAGCGGTGCGCTTCGTTCAACTCGAGGAACGAGTCCCGATCGTAGTCGATGCTCGGGCGGCCGCGAAACGTCGAGAGCAAGCCGTTGGTGAAGGTCCAAGCGCCGGTCGAAGTATTGTGCGAATACGACGACGTGAGCGCGGCGAAGCCGACGTCGGTGTCGCCCCGCTTGCGGACTTCGTCGTACAGCGCGCCGGAGTGGCAACAATCGGCCAAAAGCAGCGCGCGGTCGCCCGAGAAATGATCGTCGATGATCTTGAAGACGTTCCGAATCGCCCAACCGGAAGCGTCCTTTTTGCCGGCGTCGTACGTGGCGAACCACGTTTGGTTGGTCTCCGTGTCGCGATAGCCGTGCCCCGCGAAATAGAAGATCAGTAAATCTCCTTCATCGGTCTCATCGAGGAATTCGGCGAAACGCTTTTGCACGCGGGCCTTGGTCGCCTTCGCATCCTGCAAGTAAACGATCTGCTCGTCCGGCACGCCGGCATCGCGGAAAAGCTTCACGAGCTGCGCATCGCTTCGATTCTTCATCGCCGCCGGAAACGACGCCCAAATGTCGGAATGCTGCCACTCCAGCAACCCGACGGCGAAGACCCAAGTATGCTCAGGGTCCCAATCGATTTCGTCGGCCAGTGCGGCCGCCGGGCCCCAGGCAGCAATGACTGCCATGGCCAAAAAAGTCTGAATCAGCGATCGAAACTTTGAAAGACCGCGGTGATACAAGTAAATCATTGCAGTCGTTCCGAAGCACGATAAAACTTGGGACGACACTTCGGAATCGAATTCTCGCCGAACGCCCAATCTACCATGAACTTCGAATGGGATACCGACAAAGCAGACGTCAATTGGGCGAAACATCGAGTAACCTTTCACGAGGCGGCAACGGTATTCGGCGATCCGGCAGCGCTTACATTTTATGACGAAGCGCATTCGGTCGCGGAAGATCGTTTTCTGACGATCGGCACATCCGACGGAAATCGAGTTTTACTTGTCTCCCATACGGATCGCGGCGACAATACTCGTAAAATCAGTGTCCGAGTTGCGACTACGCGTGAGCGAGCCGTCTATACGCAACAGTTAAGATGACTGAGAAAAAAACCCAACCCGACGACGAGATGCTGCCCGAGTACGACCTTGAGTCGATGGGCCCCGCCGTCAAAGGCAAGTACCTCGAAGACTATCGCCACGGAACGAATTTGGCCAAGCTCGCTCCCGATGTCCGCGCCGCGTTCCCGAGTGATGAAGCCGTCAACGAGGCGCTGCGTTCCCTTATGTCGCAATTGCCGCACTGAATCACACGACCAAACTGCGCTACTGCGGTTTGGTAAAATCCCACTTGGGGTTCAGCTCCAGTTGGAAGTTGCGGAAGCGGACTTCGGTCGGGCCGCCGGAGTGGAGTTGTAGGGCGAAGATGCCGCGTCGGGCGCCGGCCGGGTCGGCCAAGTCGACGCATACCTTGCCGTTGAGCTTCGTTTTCACGCGGCTGCCGACGGCGGTGATTTCATAACGATTCCACTCGCCGACTTGCAAGTGCGCCTCGCCGGATTGCGGCCACAATAGCGCACGGCCGTGCTCTTCGTAGAGCTTTCCCCACCAACCGGGCCCGACGTCGGCTTGGTATCCCTTCACCGCGCCGCCGGACTGAGCTTCGCTCCGAAACTGCACGCCGCTGTTCCCTTGATTCTTGACGAGCTTCACTTCCAGCGTCAAGCGGAAGTCGCCGGCCGCGAGATCGCTGACGAGAAATTCATTCTTCGCAAGGCCCGAGCTCCGTCCGATTAGCTCGCCGTTCTCCACGCTCCAGAGTTCGCGATTACCGCTCCAGCCTGTTAGATCACGGCCGTTGAACAGACTCTTGGCATTTTCCACCGTGGCGGCCATCGGCACTTGTGCGGGGGCCGCGAGGTAGGCGAAGAGCCCGCGCACTTCGTCGTCGGACAGCGGCTTCAAGATGTCTTCCGGCATCATCGACTTCTTGCTCGCCTCGCGCGCATCGATTTCGTTCTTCGGCACGACGAGCGTTTCCGTCGCCGTAATGAGCGTCAGCGCCGTCGGCGTTTCGTCCCGTACGAGGCCCGTCAGCACGCGACCGTCGGACGTCTCCAAGACGTGCGGAATGTAGTCTTTGCCGATCAGGGCGCTGGGATCGAGAATGTTCGAGAGCAGGTAGTCGAGATTCGACCGATTCGAACCGGTGAGTTCCGGCCCGATCTTGCCGCCGACGGCGAAGAGCGTATGGCACTGGGCGCACGCCTTGGCGAACACGGCCCGCCCCAGTTGCTTGTCGGCCTGCTTCGGACTGGGCGCGGTGACGAGCCGTTGATACTCCCGAATGAGCCGGAGTCGTTCCTCCGGCGTGTCGTTGACGTTGCCCCAGACTTCGACGATCCGCTTCTCGAGCGCAGGGTCTTTGAGGTTGCGGAGTTGGCGAATCAGGTCGGCCGAAAGTTCCGCGCGCGGCACCGTGCCCGCGGCCACGGCTTCGAGCAAGTCCGAGGCATACGCCGGGCGCGCGGCCAGCGTGCCGAGCGCGTCGCGTTTCTCGGCGGGCGAGAGCGCTCCGTAAACGCCGAGGATCGCCTGAGGAATGGTCGCATCGTCGTACGCGGCCAAGCTGCGCAAGGCCGGCCCCCGCATCACGTCGTCGGCGAACAGGCCGATGAGTTTCGGCACGAGCCCCTTCACTTGCGCTTTCACCAATGCCGCCGACGCCGACTGCCGGCGTTTCGGCTCGGCGTTCTTGTCGACCAGCGTCTGCTCCAAAGCTTCCACGACCTGCGGATCGCCGAACGTCAGCGCCAAACTTTCTGCGGCGTCGCGAATGCCGGCATCGGCCGATTTGGCCAACTTCGGATAGGCCGACGCCCAGGCCGCGGGCATCGGCACGCGGCGGGTTCCTTGCAGCCCGACGATCATCTCGCGCAGGAATGCGATTGCTCCGGCATCGTCGGCCGGAAGTCGCCGCACGAGGCCGTCGAGAGCTTCGCCCGTTCCAAGTTGCGCGATTCGCCGTACGAGAAAGTTGCGTACCAAATCAATGCGGCAATCAATCAGCAAGTCGGCGGCTCGTTGCGGATCGTACGCCGCCAGCGATTCGGCGGCATACCAATACATGAGCGGCAGGTTATGGTCGGCGGCGTCTTCGGCGTGCGCGAGGAGCAACGACAAGAACTCGAGGCGCGTGTCGGGATCGTACTTCGGCAAGGCCGAGGCGATATAGAGCCGCACCACCGGCGACGGATCGCTCTTCGAGAGTTCTCCCATGCTCCACGTCGGAAACATTCGAGCGCCTTGCTCACACGCCAACTGCACGCACCAGCCGCGGACGTACGGGCTCGCATCCTGCATCTTTTCCAACAGCAGTTTTTCCTCGATGCCGCCCGCCACGTGCAAAGCCCACAGCGCCCGCAAACGGCGCGTATCGTCGGCGTGCGTTCTTGCGATTTCCGCCAACCGCGTGCGCGCCTCGACGGAACCGCCGGTTTTCGTCGCGGCTCGTTCTTGCAGAATGCGGCGAGCGTGGCGAACGTACCAATCGTTGGCGTTCAGTGCGTGCTCGGCGAGTTCCAAGTCGCTGAGTGTTCTTAGGTCGACTTTGACCGGCGTCGGCTTACCGTAGGTCACGCGGAAGATGCGGCCGTTGGAGCGGTCATGCACGTCGATTTCGCGGCGGTGGCATTGTTGTCGGTCGTACCAATCGATGAGGTAGATGTCGCCGTCGGGTCCGTACGTGAAGTAGAGCAACTGCGACCACGCGTCGTTCGAGAGCAAGAAGTCGGGAGCCCGATCGCCGACGTAGCCGCTTCCCGCAGGCGCGAGTTGATCCTGATTGAGCCGCGCCCCGTGAATGTTGTTCATGAAGATCTGGTCGCGATACTTGGCCGGCCACTTGCCGCCGAGGTAGATCATGGCGCCGCTATGGGCGTGTCCGCCGCCGGAGTTGTCGCTGCGATTGTTGCCGGCATGCGGCGTAGCGCCGATCCAATGCCGATGCTTCGCGATGGTCTTGATGTCGTCGTAGGTATACGGATTGAAATGCGACCCGGCTTGGCGATGGTAGCGCGCATTCTGGATCACATGAAACAGGTGCGGGATGACGCAGGCCGTGAGAAACGCTTGACCGCGGTCGTTGAAATCGACGCCCCACGGGTTGCTCGTTCCTTGCGCGAACACCTCGAACTCGTGACGGACCGGATGGTAGCGCCAGATGCCGGCGTTGAGCGGCGTGCGTTTGTCGTCCGGCGTGCCGGGCTTGCCGACGCGTGAGTGTGTGAAGACGCCGTGGCAACCGTAGAGCCAGCCGTCGGGACCCCAGATAAACGAGTTGAGCGTCTCGTGGGTATCTTGCGACCCCCAGCCGTCGAGCAGCACTTGCGCGGGGCCGTCGGGCACATCGTCGCCGTCGGCATCCGGCACAAACAAGAACTCCGGCGCCGCGCCGATGTAGACGCCGCCGAAGCCGAGTTCCAAGCCGCTCACCAGATTGAGCTTGTCGAGGAACACTTTGCGCGAGTCGAAGTGCCCGTCGCCGTCAGCGTCTTCGAAAATCAGAATCCGATCGCGGGCCTCCTCGGGCTTTACTTTGATCGGATAGGAATAGGCCTCGGCGACCCAGAGGCGCCCGCGATCATCAAGGGCCATCGCGATCGGCTGCTGCACGTCGGGCTCGCCGGCAAAGAGCGTCGCTTGGAAGCCTTCGGGAAGCGTCATGGCTTTCGCGGCGGCGGCCGGCGCGAGACCGTTGAACTTGAATTGGTCGGTCGCTTCGTGGGCCGCCGCCGTCACCGGCTTTGCAGGCGCGCCGCCCGTGATCGTGCGCGCGGCCGCACGGTCGGGAAAGTTCGGCCGGGCGGCGTAGAGCCGGAAGTCGTCGAAGTTGATATGTCCCCAGTGGCCGGTGTGTTCGTCGACCACGCGGAGGAATAGTTCTTTGCCTTGGTACGGTCGCAAGTCGATCGCCACGGGCTCCAAGTTCTCGATGTTTCGTCCGGAACCGGTCCAGACGACTTTTTCCACTTTGCCTGCGTCGCCTTCGCGCAGCACCAGTTCGACGCGCGTCTCACGGTGCCCGCCGCCGCCGATGCGCAGCCCGGCCCAAGGTTGCGTCGCCCGGAACGGCGCGCTCGTCAGCGTGCCGGTAGGTTTGTCGAACACGCGTTCGTAGCCGCCGAGCCAGTACTTCCCTTGGTGCAGGCTATTGCCGCGATTGCGAGCGACGACGGTATCCCCTTCGATCGGCTGCCGCGCAAAGGCATCGCCCGTAGCGGTCCAATCGGCAAGCGAGCCGGTTTCGAAGTCGAGGTTCAGCGCACGGCCGTCGGTCGTGACCGGAAGCGTACCTGTCGAGGGAGCGTCGGCGGCGACGAGCGGACGAGAGTGCGTGTCACAGGCAAGCAGCGCGAAGATGCCAAGCGCGCAGACCGAAATAGTTCGACGCATGAGAAATCTCGGCGAGTAGTCGTGGGGCGTGGGCAAGGCGGGCGAGCAGACGCGGGTGCGAAACCGCTCATTTAGACTAGCCGCCGGCACGGCCGCCGCCATGAGAGAATCATCAAAGTCACTTGAGTTTTTTCCCCGCCCAGGGATTCATCACGATGGCAAATGCGGGCGTTTCCGTAAATCTGCCGACGGACAAGCCGCCGGGATGAGAATTCTTACGCCCCGCATGGCTCCGGCTGCGTGACGGACTCCGAACGGGGTATAACCAGGGCGCATGCATCGGTCCGGAGAGGGAACTATTCGGACCAATGCATCGTCGAACCGTTGTCGAGGGTCGCTTCGTATAACTAGGCGCCGCCATTGGGTAGCTCCCCCTCGCATCCCATCCCTTCGCATTTCACAGCACATCATGAAAAAGCCCCATCGCTCACGAAACGTTCTCGCCGCGGGCATTGCCGCGATCGTCGCCTTCTCGACGGTTTGGATGGCGTGGGCCGCAGTGCCCGAGCCTGCCGAATTGGCGAAGTCCGCCGAAAAGCAATTCAATGCAGGAAACGTGAAAGACGCCTACGAAACTTACCGTCAACTACTGCTCTCGCCGACTTATTCCGACAATCGCGCAGCGCAACATCTCAACAACGCAATTCAGTGCCTCGCGCGGCTCAATCGCTATTCGGAGTTCGACGCCCTTCTGGAGGCGATCGTCGCCGCGCATGCCGACGACCATGTGATGTTGCAGGCCGTTGCGCAGGCGTATCAGTATCAACGACACGACGGTTACATCGTCGCCGGCAAATTCGAACGGGGCGACCATCGCGGCGGCGGCGACTATGCCGACGCGTCGGAGCGCGATCGCGTGCGCGGGTTGCAATTGCTCGTGCAAGCGCTGCCGAGCGTCCGTCGCGCACCGGCCGACGTGCAAGGTCGCTTTCTCCTGAACTTCGCGCAAGCGATCTTGGGCAATCGCGGCTACTACGATGCGTGGCGACTCCAAGCCCTGACTGATCTCACGAAATTGTCCGACTACGAGAAGGGCTACCGTTACTACGGCGGAGAAGACGTCGGAGCGCCGGTCGACGCCGAAGGGAATCCGGTGTTTTACACCGTGCCGGAGAGTTGGGAGGCGGCCAAGAGCGACGGCGAGCGCTGGCGTTGGGCCTTGAGCGAGGCCGGCAAAACGAGCGAAGAGCTGCGTAAGACGACGCTGCACAGTTATGCGAACTTTCTCAACTCCCAGTTCGGCACGCAATCGATGGCCCGCTACGGCGCTTGGTTCGGCGCGTATCGCGACGACGAGGAAGACAAACCGCAAACCTTTGCGCTGCACACCTTGAAAGACGACGAAACCATCGCCCGCCTCGCGACGGGAGTGAAGCGATTCAAGCTGCCGGACGAACACAACCCCATCAAGATTTTTCAGCAACTCGCCGACGAAAAGCACGCTCACGGCGTAAGCGCTGCGCAGACATTGGCGGAAATCTACGAGAACCGTCGGCAATTTGAAACGGCGGCGGAGTGGTGGCGCAAAGCCGCTGCGATTACTTCGGGCGACACCCGCAAATC
>CAZWDN010000121.1:0-13465 GCA_964633125.1 uncultured Pirellula sp.
GAACTGCTCGGCGGTGAGGACCGGCTTACCTTGCGCCTCGGCCCATTCGGACCAGGCTTTCGTCCCGCTGCCGTACGGCGATCCGGTCTTCGGGTTGATCGGCCCGCCGACGGCGTACTCGGCGTCGAATCGGTCGAGACCTTCGAGGATCAGCGTGTGCGCGGCACGTCCGATCAGATAGGCCGGGCGATCTTCCTCCGGAGCAAAGCCGTTTTTGCGACGGTAATAGAGCAGCGGGCTCTTACGAAACTCGGCCAGTTGGTGGCTCGACAGGTATTCGTCGCGCCGAGCGTGGTACAGCTCGGCCGGTTCGGTTTGGATCACATCGTCGCTGACGGTGGTGCTCATGCCTGCTCCTGTGCGGGATCACGTGGTGTCTTGTTGGCCTGCTGCGTTTGCCAATGAGTTATTCACCGCCGACCGCCTCGGCGCGTCGTGACCCTGTAAACACATATGAGCGGCGCATGAGCCACATCTGTGACTCACATGCGTCACAGTTGAGTCGGCCGACACAGATTTCGGCCTAGATACGTGTCCCCGATCGATCCGGAGAATCGCCGCCGTTGGTCAGCCCAGCGCTGACGCGGCCCGCCTTCTTCTCGCTCGAAAGGAACGACATGTACGCCAATGCTTACGCCGACGCCGTGGAGAGTTGGAAAACGGAATTGATTGCCCGGCGCGCACGACGCTTCGGCTTGCGGGGAGCCGACGTCGCGGAAGTCCAGCAAGAGATCGTGCTGCACGTGCTGGAGTTTGAGTTCGATCCGCGCCGTGCGCACGGCGCAACCCCCGAGACAGCCTTGACGGCGCTCATCGATCATTACGTCAAGAACTGGTTGCGCGATCGCGGTCGCTACCAAGCGCGGATCGATCGCTGGCACCAGGCGTGCCCGCGCGAAACGACCGCTTGCGACGTCGATCGCCACGCGCTGCAGATGGACGTTCGCGAAGCGGTCGCGCAACTCAGCGACGACGAGCGGGCCGTCTGCGAAGCGTTGTCACGCGGCGAATCATTGACCGAGATCGCACGTCACGTCGGTTGCGGTTGGCATACGCTCCGTCGCGCCGTCGAACGCATTCGGTGCGTGTTGCGGGACGCGGGGCTCGAAGCGTGGGTGGTCGAATAGCCTGGGCGGCCAAGGAGCGGTAAACGTGCGGAACTTATCGGAACCCCCTGGACTTTCACCCGAAAACGAGCCTCCTGTGTCACGGTGCGACCCGGCCGCCCGGCCGCTCTCGATGCGTTGGATCACCAACGAACGCATCGCGGACACGCGGCGGGTCTGGTCGCCCCTGTACGGACGCGAGATTTCGGAAGCTGAAGCCGTGGAGATACTCATGAACGTCAAGCGATTTGCGGAGGTTCTGCTCCGAGCCCAGCGGGAGGCGCAGCAACCATGAACGTCGTGCTTTGGGCGCGCGTTTCGTCGCGCGAGCAACGTGAAGGCTATTCGATCGACGCCCAGTTACGAGCCATGCGGGAAAAGACCGCCAAGGCCGACTGGCGCGTGGTCCGCGAATGCGTCGTCGCCGAATCGGCCAAACGCGGGGCCGAGCGAACGGCCTTCAACGAGATGCTCAAGTGGGTTCGCGCCAACGCCCGGCGCGAGAATATTCGAGCCATTCTGAGCCACAAACTGGACCGCGTGTGCCGCAACATGCGCGACGCCGTCCGCTTGCAAGAATTGGAAGACGCCTGCGGCGTGCAGCTCGCCTTCATTGAGAACGAATTCGCCCCCGGCGCGGCGGGGCTGCTGTCGTTCAACGTGATGGCGGCCGTCGCACAGTATTACAGCGACAACTTACGGACGGAGGTCATCAAGGGGATCGACGAGAAGGTGCGGCAAGGCTGGCCCACCGGCTTGGCCCCGTTCGGATACCTCAACGTCGACGACAAGAACGAGCCGATACGACCGCATCCGGAGAAGGCGGAAGTCGTCATCCGCATCTTCGAGTTGTACGCGCTGGGCAACCAGACCTTCGAGACCACGAGCGAGCGGTTGGTCGCCGAGGGGATGACGTATCGACCGAGCCAGCCGCGCTTCAATCGCACCGCCTTATCGTACATCTTGAACAACCGGTTCTACATCGGTCAGATTCGCCATCGTGGTCGCTGGTTTCCAGGCAAGCAGCAGCCGCTCATCGACCTTGCGACCTTTGACGCTTGCCAAGCAGCGCTCAGCAACAAGAATCGTCGCAACGGCGTGCCGAGACAGTGCCTGTCCGGGGGGCTGTTCCGTTGCGCGTACTGCGGTCAGTCGCTCACCGGCGAGCATATCCGCCGGAAGCTGCGAGGCGGCGGCGTGCGCGAACACCAATACTTGCGCTGCGCGAACAATAGCCCCGGCGCAGATCATCCGCGGGTTCGCTGGCGCTCGGAGACCTTTGAGCAGGCGGTGATCGACGACCTCGGCAAACTGCGGATCGAAAACGCCGAAGTGGCGTCCTGGTTCCGCAGTTCGCTCATCGCCGCGTTCGACGACATCTCGACCACCGAGAAGCGGCAGGCGGCGGTGCTGGCCAAGCGCCAGGCCGAGTTGAAGTCGATGCAAGATCGACTCCTCAACGCCTTTCTCGCCACGTCGATCGATCAGGCGACGTTCGACGCCAAGTCGGCCGAGTTGCGGGACGAGATCGCCCGGGTCCGCGAGTCCGAGACCGCCCTTGCAAAACTCGATCCAAAATGCGCGCAATCCGCGCTGGCGGTCTTCGATTGGAGCCAAAACGCGGCCCAAACGTGGCGCGGTTCAAACAACGCCGTTCGTCGCGAAATCTTGGACGCGATTTGTTTGAACCGCGCTGTCTCGGACGTAACTCTAGTCACGGTAAAGAGAAAGCCCTTCGACGTTCTCGCCGAAGGGCTCTCTTTGAAGAAAAGTCGGGGCGACAGGATTTGAACTAGCTCCTCGAACCGCGGATGCCGTCGCGTAGAATGACTTGCAGGAAGTCCTACGAGGTGCTGTAAGTCAATTGATTCTCAGTAGTTGTGCAAATGCAATCGATTGATTCAATCGTGCTTAGTCGTATCCACGACTAAACGCAATTCAGTCATTCAAGAAACTTTCCGCATCAAACCATTCTTTCAGGCCGTTCTGGTTGGGGTGGGGAAATGGTCCGCCAAATCTACGGGTGAACCGGCTCGCTCGACAGCGGCGGGACCAAACTCCGCCGCCCCTTGCGCTGCCCCGGCAGGTTTGGCGTCGGGTATGGGCATCACCGATAAACGATTCCCAATCTTCCTGCGACGGCTCTTCGGCGGAGACGTCATCCCCCCGTCGCAGTCTTCCAAAATACGCAGCCGTAAATCATTCGAATAAGAATCCAAGGCAAGTCCTCCTATGACTCGCCCCGTCTTACCTAATCTGCGAACATCGCGCTAGAGGGTTTTGAAAACTGCTCGAGTGGTAACCAGAATGAGAGCCGTTTCACCTTGCGCTCAAGATCAGCGGCATCAGGTTAAGGGCCGACTCGCGAAGGCAATCGCCTTCACCAATCGACAAACCGCGCTATGCAAGCGGAAGTTACACGCTTGCACGCAACTGCGGCTTCCTGAGCGCTTTTATAAACGTCGGCTCGTAAGATCGTTACGAGCCCAGCCCAGCCGGCTTTGCGGATTTGACTGCCGTCCCGCATTGACGCTACTTGAGGCAGTCCACTTGCATCCGTCGCTCTCGCAACGATTGCTCTTACAAAAAGCTGTCTGTTCAAGAGGGGCATAGTCAAGACCAATCGAGTTTCGGATTCGGATCGAATGGTTTCTATGAATTGGCAGAGAAAAGCGGCGGACTCATTGGCATCGATACAAATCAAATGCCTCCACGTAGGTCTGACGCTTGAATTCGCAGTATGCACACCGGTACGACGACCGTCGCTGCACTATTCATCCGGCGTTTACACGTAGCGGAAGTTACTTCGAATTACCGCCCGTTACTGGGGCAAAAGTCGTTGCACTTCGATGATCCCTCGACGCCGCGACGCGCTACGCTGTTCGATGACGACCGAGATCTGTCGGGCGCTGCGGAACGTGAACAATAGATCCGTTGAGACCTTCCACAGGTCGAATCATCGGCTTTAACATCCGATCGCCGCAATGCAAGGTCGTTCGCTGCGTTGATTCGGCCTGATGATCAGATTCGCATCCCCAAAAGTGATCTCTCCCGAAGGCCGGCCTGAATGACGAATTCAATGAACTCTTCGGCCGGATTCATGATCCCGTGTACACTCACCATGTGCCGGGGACACGATCACTTGCTCCCGAGACGCCGTCAAACCGGCCGAGTTCTCCGATTTTAAGACACGAGCGTGTACTTTGGATATGAAGCCTTCCGCCATACCTCCGCGCATCACGGAGTTAGCCGTCCAACTGGAATTGGGACCTGATGACGTGGAACCGCGGGGTTGGTTCCAGGGGAAGTTGGCGCTCGGGCTGGAGAGCAAGTTGGCGGATCGGCCTCGTGGAAAGTACGTCGGAGTAACCGCGATCAGCCCCACGCCGCTCGGTGAGGGTAAGACGGTCACGGCGATCGGCTTGGCGATGGGGTTGTGTCGTTTGGGGCGGCGGGCCATCGCCACGCTGCGGCAACCGTCGCTCGGCCCGGTTTTTGGAATCAAAGGCGGAGGCGCGGGGGGCGGAAGCGCGCGCTTGCTACCCACCAACGACGTCAATCTGCATTTCACGGGCGACCTGCATGCGGTGACCTCGGCCCATAACCTGCTGGCCGCCATGCTCGACAATCACCTGGCCAGACAACTCTTACCGGTACTGGATCCGACAAGTATTTGCTGGCGTCGCGTCATCGATCTCAATGACAAAGGATTGTCGCACATCATCACCGGAGTCGGCGCCGATCGGCACGTTCTACGGAGGGAAACCGGATTCGATCTCACCGCCGCGTCGGAAGTGATGGCGATACTGGCTCTGTCGACCGGCCTCGCCGATCTCCAGGAACGACTGGGCCGCATCGTCGTCGGGAGCGATGAGAGCGGCCGGCTGATCCACGCGCGCGACATCGGTTGCGTCGGTGCGATGACGGCCTTGTTGCGTGACGCCCTCCGACCCAACTTGGTACAAACGTGCGAACACACTCCTGCGCTGGTTCACACGGGACCGTTCGGGAATATCGCCCACGGTAACAGTTCCGTGCTGGCGGATCTGGCGGCCGTTCGTCTGGCCGATTTTGTCGTGACGGAGAGCGGCTTCGGAGCCGATTGCGGCGCCGAAAAGTTGTTCGATATTAAATGCCGCGTAAGCGGCATCATCCCGGACGTCGAAGTGCTGGTGTGTACCGTACGCGCGCTGAAATATCAAAGCGGCCGGTTTACCGTCAAACCCGGCCAAGCGTTGCCGTCGAATCTCCTGGCCGAAGATTGCGACGCCTTGCAGGCGGGCCGCGACAATCTCGAAGGTCATATAAGCATCTTACGCAAGTTCGGAATTCCGATCGTTGTGGCCGTCAATCGGTTTCCCTCCGATACGGATCGGGAACTGGACGCCGTGCGCCGGATCGCGCTGGATGCCGGAGCCGATTATGTTGCCGTCAGCGAGGCCTTTGCCCACGGCGGCGAAGGTTCCGTAGAGCTTGCACAAGCCGTCATCGCCGCCTGCACGATTCCCGGTCGGTTTCGCTTCCTCTACCCGGACGAGATGCCCTACTTGGAGAAGTTGGAAGTAGTCGCGCGTGAGATTTACGGAGCCGACGGATTGGACGTCGATCCTCCGGCCCGGAGACAGTTGGAATCGTATCAGTTAGCCGGGTTCGGCAACTTACCGGTTTGCATCGCCAAGACCCAGTATTCTTTCTCGCACGATCCGAAACGACTGGGTCGGCCCCAAGGTTTTCGCTTTCCGATCCGCGAAGCGAGACTCGCCGCGGGAGCCGGCTTCGTGTACGCGCTCGCCGAAAACATCTCGACGATGCCGGGGCTCCCGGCTTCGCCGGCGGCCCTACGAATCGGCGTCCATGAAGACGGCGAGATTTACGGGATCCGTTAGCAGAATAGACGCTCGTTAATCGTCAGCTGCGCCGGTCCAACGGCAGTGACGGTTACGGGAACGGCGATGACGAAAACAAGCAGGACACGGACGTGGTTCATCATGTGCAGCGGCGCATGGTGGTGGAATTAGATTGAAACATATCAGGGCGTTCGCCATCTTACACAAGAGCATACCCTCCGCACGGCACGTTCGGAAGCGACTATAGCTTCGTCAACCGGCGACTTTGAACGTCACACGGTCGGTACCGTGCCAGACATAGCCGGCCGGGTTCCAGTCGATCGTGCCGTCCAGCGGTTGGGCGTTGCCGAGCGTATCGACGGCGCGGCACACCAGCGTGTGCTTCCCCGGCGTTAGCGAGAGCGGCGCCTGCCACCGCTGCCAAGCATAGCGACCGGACCGCTGAAGTTCGGCACGGCGCCAGGTCTTACCTTCATCGAGAGAAAGCTCGACGGCGTCGATCAGCGACGTGCCGTCGTTCCAGGCGATGCCACTTGCCAGAAGCTTGCCGGCGCCGAGCTTGGCGTCAGCCGCCGGGGCGAAGATCACGCTCTTGATGCGCATTCGCCAATGCGGATCGCTGTTGTCTAGCGCATAATCGAACTCCGCGCCCGGCTTCATCGGCTCACGCGGCGTGCGATACCGTTTCGCTTGATGATGATTCACGGTCTCTTGCGCTTCGAGCCGTAAACGCGAGAGCCACTTAACGTGCATCGTGCCGTAATAGCCGGGGGTGACGAGCCGCACCGGCCCGCCGTGCACGGCCGCCAGCGGTTGGCCGTTAAGCTCCAACGCGATGATCGAGCGCGCCAGCACTTCCGCCAGCGGCAGACTGTGCTCGAAATCGGCGGCCCCCGGCTTGCTCGGCGATTCGGAACCTTCGGCCGTGACGAACTTCGCCCCGACGTCGGGACGGACGTCGAACTTCTCGAAGACGCTCTTCAGCGGTACCCCCTTGAAGCGGACGTTCCCCATCGCGCCGTGCGCCCATTGCGACCCCTTCACCGGCGACGCCTTGCTGAACATGGCGCGCCCGTTGCCCGAGCATTGCAGCACGAGCTCATGTTCCACTTGCGGCATCTGACGCAACTCGTCGAGCGCGATCGTGCGCGGATACTCGAGCATTCCCATGATGTCGATAGTCCACGGGTCCGCGGGCGCCGGCTCTAACGTCGCCGACCAGGAAGGCTGCTGATTATTGCGGACGAACAGCTTGGGCAGGGGCGTGATCGGGTCTTCCGTGAGCAACTCCAGCGGCGTCTCGATTTCGAAGCCGGCCGTCGAGGGGTTGTGCACCAACAGCCTGCGATCCTTGCCGGGGATCAGTTGATCGGCCGTCGGCTGGCCGGTTTCAGCGGCGCCGACCAACAAATTCCAAGGGTGTGCCCAAGCGGCGGCAGTTGCGGCGGCAAGCCCCGACCACAGGATTCTACGACGGGGCACGGCGAGATCGAACGCGGACGGGAGCCGATCGAAACGGGACATGTCGACTACTCCAGCGGGAGGTAAGGGCGGGCGACCGGCGGGCAAACAATCTCCAACGTCACTCATTCTCGACTGCGCTGAGCGATCAAGCAACCTTGCAACACGAACGCATCGCCGTCAATGCGCGCATTCTATAAAGTTACGTCGGATGCATGCCTTCCCGTAAAACTTAGTCTCTTAGCGCGCTGAAACTCCTGGCATAATAAATAGGATTGTATGCGGCGTGCTATCAGCGGATCGGAGCTGATTGGATCGTTCTCGCACGCCGCATACGATTCAATTGGACTGAACCGCCGTCGGGCCGCGGCTATGGCGATTGAATCGTCGGCCGCTGCGCGACGGCGGTCGTCGAAGTGGCATCGCACGCGTGAGCGACTCGCGTCGGCGTATGGCACACGCTTTCGCCGACGAGCAACGATTCCTCTCTTGCCGCCGCCTTGCATCGCGGGGCCCCGAGACGGTTGAATTCTTCGCCGTCGGCGCAGACCGTCTCTGCAACTCGCCGGAGCGGCGAATGACGAACGTCGGTGGGAAGCTCGAAGTCGTTACGTTCATGAGGTGTCTTCGTAAAGCACGGCGGCGGCAAGGCAAGCGGAGCCGATCCGCGGCGGCAGGAGTTCGAGCACGACGTGCATCCGGCCCTCGCGGCAATTCGGACAGCGAGCAGCTCGCGGCTCGCCGTCGCCGGGCACCGATGTATCGCGGCTGACCTTCGTCGGTTCATCGGTTACCGTGGCGGTCGGCACGAACAACCTCCGGCAGAGCTCCCGCTTGGTGGCGCGGAAGCGATTCGCCATAAACCCGTAGTGCCGGATCTTCATGAAGCCGGTGGGCAACACGTTCAGCAGGAACCGGCGGATGAACTTGACGGCCGCCAGCGTCATGCATCGCGAATGGCCGCCGCGGGCGTAGTCCTTCCAGCGAAACGTGACGCGCCCGTCGCGGAGCGCGACCAAGCGGCGATTCGAGATCGCCACCCGGTGCGTGTAACGGGCCAAGTACTTGAGCACTTGCTTCGGTCCGCCGAACGGCCGCTTGGCGTACACGACCCAGTCGTGCCGCACGACTTGATCGAGCAACCGTTCGAAGGATACGCCAGCCGGCGGCGTCAGCCGCCCGCCGGTGCAGGCTTGCTTCAAGCCGGCGATGAACTTGCCGCGAAAGACTCGACTCAGGACGCTGACTGGGAGAAAGAATCCCTTGCGACAGCGCACCCAACGCCTGCCGTCGGGCGCAATGCCGCCCGCCGGCACGACGCAGTGGACGTGCGGATGGTGCAAGAGATTCTGGCCCCAGGTATGCAATACGGACAAGAAGCCGATCTCGGCCCCGAGATGCTTGGGGTCGGCCGCGACTTCCAACAGCGTCTCGGCGGCGGCCTGCATCAGCAGGCCGTAGACGATGCGCGGGTTCCCCAGCGCCAACGGCCCCAGCGCCGTCGGCAGCGTGAACACCAGATGGAAGTAAGGAACCGGCAGCAGTTCCGCGGCACGGGCCTCCAGCCACTGCGCGCAGGCCGGCCCTTGGCACTTCGGGCAGTGCCGGTTCCGACACGAGTTGTAGGCGAGCCATGGGGTTGGGCTGCTGGTTACAGGCGTCGCCATCCGCGGGTTGCAAGCCAGTGGGATCTACGCGCGATACGGGGTTAGCCACTATGTACGCATTAGAATTCATTCCCGCGAGGTAACCAATTGGGTCGCGCGCGAGCCAGTTTCCAACGGTCGAATTAAGATAGCGATAGCGAACTTGATAGAGTCCTGTTGCTATGTCAAAGCGATATCCTGCGTACAGAGTTTCCCAGTCATAATCGGAAGCGTTCTCATGGGCAAGAATTTCCGTGAGGGGCACAGCGGTTGGCGTCCATAAACGCCGAAGTTTTTGGGGCTACAGAGTTATTGCACCGGACGGGACTTCTCTTGAAAGAGCGAGCCGTCCGTCTTCCATCTCGTAGTGAGTGTCGAACACATCAAGTGAACGGTGATCGTGGGTCACGACGATGACGGCAGCCTGCTGATCGTGGGCGACTTGGGCGAACAGTTCCATAACTTGCCGTCCTCGACGGCTGTCGAGGGCAGCGGTTGGTTCATCAGCAAGAATGACGCTGGGCCGATTGGCTAACGCCCTGGCGACAGCGACCCGCTGCTGCTGACCACCGGACAACATGGAGGGGAGATTTCCGGCCCGGTCTGCCACTCCCAGGTAGCCGAGCAGTTCCAGCGTGCGTTCAGTCGCCGCACGGCGGGACTCACCGTTCAGTTCCATTGCAATCTGCACATTCTCGCCGGCGGTCAAGAAGGGAATCAGATTCGATTTCTGGAAGACGAAGCCGATGTACTGCCGTCGAAAAGCTCGCAGGTTCGTTCTGGATTCCGGACCGTCGAGAACAAGTTGCCCGCCAATGTGGACTCGCCCCGAGGTGGGCGGATTGATGAGCCCCACTGCCGTCAGGAACGTTGATTTGCCTGAGCCGCTGGGACCGAGCAGGGCAACGACTTCACCGGGCCGCACTCGCATGGTCGCATCCTGCATGGCGATGACTTCCGTGTTGCCGCTGCCGTAAACCTTGGTCAAATGCTCGGTTTCGATGGCATAGGGGGAATCAAAATGGGAATCGGACGCACGACTCATGACAGTGCCTCATTGGCTGAGACGCGCATCGCTTTCCAGATCCCCAGAACGCTCGACGCCGCCGAAATGCCCAGCACGATCAGCCCCAACTGGGCGACATCACCTTCCGAAATGATGACTCTTCGGGGAAACATTGGAAAGACTCGCCGGCCAAGCAGGTAGGCGATGCCAAACCCCATTCCGCCCAGTAGTAACGCCTGCTGCAAGATGAGTCCCAAGATGACGGTATTTGGCGCTCCAATCAGTTTGAGCAGGGCAATCGAGTGAA
Organism: uncultured Pirellula sp.; assembly: GCA_964633125.1. Classification (GTDB taxonomy): domain Bacteria; phylum Planctomycetota; class Planctomycetia; order Pirellulales; family PNKZ01; genus PNKZ01. The sequence goes on from CAZWDN010000121.1 coordinate 10,374, forward strand.
TCTTGTCGAGCGTCAGAGTGTAGAGAATCAGCGCCATGATGATGGCGGCGATGATTGTCAGCAGAACTCGAAAGAGGCCAATCTGTGCCTTGATCTTCTCGACCGAACCCTTCAGCAAGAGTTCTCGCTGAGCATCTTGTGTAAACACCGAAACATCACTCCAGCCTGCGATGATAGTGGCCACGTCATCGCTCCTGGCTCCGGGGCCAACCGTGACCATCACGGCACTCAACTGCGGGCGGGCGATGGCCGGAAGTTCCCTTGTCGGTTGCTCCGCGTTGTCGAGCAGCGAGGGCTGTTTCACGGCGGCTTCAAATGCCTCACCTCGCGTTTCACGAGCCGCACGCTCCAGTCGGACCCCTTCGCCGGGAACGTCAAACTGAATCGCTTGAGCATCCTGCACGGTCACGAAGGCAATCCCATCCCCATTGGAACTGATGAAGTTCTTGGTGGTGCCGACAACGTTGTAGGTCTCCTTCCCTAGGGTAATCCGGCTTCCGACCGGCAGCCGCAGTGTCTCATCGGCGATCATCTCGAAATGATTCTGCGAGAGGTGACGCCCCGCCGAGAGTGATAACCATTCGCCTTTGTCGGTCGGCCAACCGAGCCCCATCACGGCGATTCGCAGGGGCTTGCCTGCTCGTTCCCGTTGGATCGTGTGATAGACGAACTCACGAGCCGATTTCACTCCGGGAACCGACTGCACGCGGTGGACGAGGCTCGACGGCACACGCGAAATCTCTGCGAACGGGCCTCTGGTGCTGCGTTGGACGACCCACAAGTCGGCCCCCACCCGGTCGATGAGCAACGTGGCATCCCCGATCACCCCTCGATAGATGCCCCCCATTCCCATGACGATCATCAGCAGCAGACCAACGCCCACGGTCGTCAACGTGAATCGTCCCAGATTGTGGCGGATGTCCTTGAGGGCGAGGTTCATGGAACCTGAACCCTCCGCCCTTCGGTCAGCGTTGATGTTCCGGCGGAGAGACGCAGCACGATATCCTCCTCTGTGAGTCCCCCCAGCACTTCTGCGCGCTCTCGTCCCCGTAAACCGAATGTCACAGCCCTCCAGCGAGCCATCCCGTCCTGAATGACGAACACACCTTCCTGTTCGTCACGACGACTGACGTCCGTCAGTGGAATCGTCAGCACGTCAACACGCCGGTCGGTCTCGAGATAAACTTCCGCTCGTTGGCCAACCGCCCAGTTCGCAGGGAGTTGGGAGACCTGGACATCGACGACGAATTCACGAGTTTCCCGGTCGGCCTGCTTGCCAAACCGAACGACGACGCCCGGATAGCTATCGTCCGGTTGGGAACGAAATACAATGCGAGCGGGCTGATTTACGGCCAGCTTCGACATTTCCGTTTCATCGACCCAAGCACTGACCCAAAATACTTCCGTCGAGATCAACGTCAATACGGCACTGCCGGGCACGGCGATGTCACCGGCTTCCCTTTGGCGAGCGACGATGAGTCCGGCAAACGGAGCTTTGATGATGGTGTCCGTTAATCGTGCCCGGTGATACTCCAGCGTTTTTTCGGCGGCGAGGAGTCCCTTTTGTCCTTCACTGATGGTGGCCTCCGCCCGAGTCGTATCTGCCGTGGCGATGGCCAGTGATTCGATGGCTCGATCCAGTTCCTCCCGTGTCGTCGCTCCCTTCTGGTGCAGCGACTGCACACGTCCATGATGGCTCTCCGCTTGTGCAAACACGGCCACGGAGCGGCTTTTGTCGGCTTTCAGTCGCTCCAACGCCGCCTGCGCCGCTTCCAGGTTGGCTTTCGCAATCTCGACCTGTTGTTGAAGTTCTTCATCGTCCAGTCGGACGAGTAACTTACCCTGCTCAACGACGTCGCCCTGATCGACAAGGACCTTACTGATCCGCCCGGCGATCTTCGGGCTGATGGTGGAAGAGACTCGGGCCTCCAGAGTCCCGGTCCCCATCACTTCCGCCACGATTGTCTGGCGTATCGGTGAGATTCCCGGCACGGTGACGGGGGCCAATCGCATTTGGTAGGCGATGCCTCCTGCGATCAGCAGGACCGCCGGCCAACGCCCCCACTTCCACAGCCATCCAAGTCGAGCTCGTGATATGGTTTTGTCTCCACTCATGGATGGTTGCTCACTTTCGCCTCAATGACCGTCGAACTTTCCTTAGGGATTCGGGAAGTCAGCGTTTTTATAGCGGAGTGCCGCCAGAATCAGTTCTCGTTCGCAGCGCCGCTGCTCTGGTTCGTTCAACACCCAAGACCTTAGCGCCGCCACGTCATACTTTTTCGTTAGATCAAACTCCCGGTCCTCTCCATTCACAACGCAGAACCATTATTGCGTCCTGCGCGGCGAATGAACCAGGGGCGATCATCGGACACTTCGGCCACCGGCTTCACATCGCTACGCTGGAGTTTGCGCGCTGCGCAGCCACATATAACGTGAAAGCCTGGCTAATCAGCTTCCGTGCGAGGAGTGTCGACACCGAACGGCACGGATACCGGCCGGCGTGCTGAGGAGAGTGTCGGTCCATTCGGCACCGTCGAAGTAATAACGGATTTGAAGGGCGCTACACTGACGCGAAAGCAAACGCCGACAGGCGGTTTCCAAGTCGAACCCCTTCGCTTGCCCGTACGCCTGCTCACCGCCCTTTTCTAAAATTGCGACCACTTGGGTCAAGGCTGCTAGATCGGTGAACAACCGCTTGACTTGCGAAACGTCCAGTAACCCCTCGCACAATTCGGGCAACGGAGGGCCGTCCGAGTGGTCGACTTCGATCTGATTGTCTGCTTCGCGATTCATACTATTTCCCGGGAGGGTTCACGAACATCGCTCCTGCTTTCGCAACCCTGAACGGGACGCGATCCAGTTCGGCGGATGGCGCGTGACATTGCAGGCAATTGGCGAGCCAAGGATGCGTTGTCCGCAGGCCGGGACGGGCAATCACGCCATGGCAACTCCGGCAGTCCTCCCGGAGCCATGTCGTATGGGGAATCGTCGGAGGGGAACCGAAGTACGCGCGTACGCCGGGGCCGCTGCGTTCCAATCCTACGAAGCCGTTCGCTGCGGCCGGCTCATCCGCGACCGGCGGGCTACCGTGA
>CAZWDN010000122.1:0-13453 GCA_964633125.1 uncultured Pirellula sp.
ACGATGAAGCCCATCCAGGCCACGGCGAGCCAGAGAAAGAGCGCGATGCCGAGCCATTTCGTGCTCGGGCCGAAGCGGTCGCCCAGATAGTCGTAGGCCGAGGTGTAACGGAGCTTCGTGAGAAACGGAATGAACACGAGCCAGACGAGCGCCATTTCAAACGGAATGGCGAGCATTTTGCCCAGCATGTTCGTAATGCCGGACTTCCAGACCTCGCCCGGCTCCGAAACGTACGTCAGGCTCGACATGAGCGTGGCGATGATGCTCAAGCCGATTGCGAACCAGGGAATGTTCCGGCCGGCGAGGAAGTACTCGTCGCTCGTCGCCTGACGGCGCGAAAAATACGCACCGAGGCAGAGCATCGCCAATAAGTATACGATGACGATCCCGTGGTCGATCCAATGGAGGGAGATGAGCAATAAATCAACTTCCCATACGACGTTAACTTTTTCTGCCGGCGTCCTTCGCCGCCAAACACCCACGAATCATGAATGCCATGATCGCATCAGCGATCAGTAAATACGCTGAACTCAAGAGTGTTATCCATGCCGGAACTCGCAAGCGTTTGACGCGATCGACGTTAGGAATGTTCTTCTTCAACTCAATAGCTTGCTCCCCAAATTGCTTGACGAGATTGGGTCGGCTGTGGCCATTGAGAAGACTTGGACTGGCTCCTTGGCCAAGATTTTTAAGCTTTTCTAACGTAGCATTGTAGTAACCCAACTTCAGTTCTATGTACGGTACGCCGACCACCCCGACGATAAGACCAAGCGTCGCAATAAAATGAACGGCATCTCGAATCGCAAGGAATCGGTTAGTGGTCTTCTCGCTGAGCAGGCCCATTGAGACAGCGTCCTCGGAATATCATCGCGATTGAAAATGCTACTACTTCTCTACCGCGTCGCAGGCCGTTTTGAAGATCGCGTTCATGTCGAACTTGCGAGCCGGTTGCGAATCTTCACCGATTAGGCGGATCACGATCAGGTTTAAGCTCGGTACCACGAGCATGTTGTTCGCGAAGCGGCCGAGGGCGGCGTACGCGTCGGTCGGCGTGCCGGGGAACTTCTTGCCGGTCGTGTTATTCCACCAGAGGTAGCCGTACTCGGGATTCATCGTTTGCGACGGCCCCACGGCCTCTTTCACCCAAGCGGCGGGCACGACTTGCTCGTCTTGCCACTTGCCGCCGCGGAGGAATAGCAGGCCGAAGCGCGCCAGGCCGCGACCGGTGATGTGCAGTCCGCTATACGGCAGGCTCAGGTCTTCGTTCTTGTCCCAGGTCCAATCGCTCTCGCCGATGCCGATGCGGCTGAACACTTTGTCGGCCAGGATTTCGTCGACCTGCTTGCCCGTCGCTTGCTTCAGCACCGGGCCGAGCAGCGCCAGGCCGGTATTGTTGTAGTCCCACTTCGTTCCCGGCTCGAAATCCATGGGGGCTTCGTACAGCGCGTAGCTGAACCGCTTTTCCATCGTCGGCAGTTGCGGGTTGTTATGGACGCCGGTGTCCATGCTGATGATCTGCCGCACGGTGACGTCGCGTTTGCCGGCCGGCTTTACGTCGGGGAGAAACTCGCCGACCTTGGAATCGAGCCCGAGCTTGCCGTCGGCGATCGCCAGTCCGGCCGCGGTCGAGGCGAACGACTTCGAGGTGCTGTAGACCAGCAGCTTGGTGTCGGCCGAAGCGCCGTCGAAATACCATTCGCCGGCGATTTTGCCGTGACGAATCACCAGACCGGTCTTCGCGCCGCTGGCCTTGAGGAGTTCGCCGACCTTCGCAACTTTTTCCGGATTGAGCCCGACCTCTTCCGGCTTGGCGGTCTGCCACTGGGGGGCGGGCCACGCTTGGTCGGCGGCACTACCAATCGTTGGTTGTGCGGCGACCAGGGCTCCGACGACGGCGAGAACGAAGGCAAGACGCGACAGATATGCACGATGAAGCAAGTGACGCATGCGAAAGTCTCCAAGGCGGGAGCGTCTGAGTGCGACGCGAGAAGCGGTGACCCGCAAGAGACTAAAACGCCGAGAGAGGGAATGCAAGCCGGCGAGTACTAGGGCGGCCCGTTCGATAGCTCATGCCAAGGCGGCTTCGTCCACAAACGCAGACGGCGGGGCTTTTACGCCCCGCCGCTTACTGCGTTGGATTGTCGAGTGCGAACTACTTCGCCTTCTTCGGCGCGCCGAACTTGCGGTTGTTGCGCCCTTCGAGCGACGCACCGGCTGTGGCGGCCGGAGCGGCTAGGTGTTTCCAGCGGGCCACGAGTTGCGACAGTTGGATATTCATCCAAAGCCCGAAGGCTTCGAATTCGTCCGTTTCGACGGCTACCGCCGGGGCGGCCGGAAGCGGCAGGTGATCCGACGAGCCCAAATGATCCGACGGGTCGGTCGGGAAAGCATCGTTGGGTGTGGTGTTGTCGTGCGACATGGTCTGGGCCTCCCCCTGTGTTTGACAAGCCGTTTCGGCTGCCTCTACATCTCGTAGCGATTTCCGTGCCGAAATGTTACTTGTCAGCATCTACTACGTTAGATGCCGTCCGCAGGTTCAGGTTCACCCTTAAAGTCATGGAAATCAAAAAAATCGCCCTGCGGCAGGCTTTACGCATGCCGCAGGGCTTTCCTGGCAGTTGTTGCGAAATCGAACCATCGAGCGCCATTTACGCCGCAATGGTGCCTCGACCAATGCTCGGTTCCGAGGCAGTTACTTGCTCGGTGCGTCGTCTTTCTTGGGGGCTGCCGTTTTCGCAGGTACATCGTCTTTGGCAGGTTCATCCCCCTTCTTTTCCCCTTCCGGCCGTTGCCGGGGGCGATCGCCGCTGTCCGGGCGGCGATCTTCACGGCGTTCCCCGTCGGGGCGAGTACCTTCGGGACGTGAGCCTTCGGGGCGACCTTCTTGCGGGCGGCGCATCGCCGGATCGCCGTCGGGACGTCGACCTTCCGGCCGCGGACCGCCGCCTCGGGTGAAACGCTCCGCCATCTGACGCAGTTCCTTTTCGTCGGCTTGGCCGTCGCCGTTGGCGTCGACCTGTGCGAAGTTCTCGCGCATCCGTTCGGGCGCTTCCTCTTTGCTGAGCTTGCCGTCGCCGTTCTTATCTTGTTGCATCAAGTACGCCATGAAGCGTTCCGTGCCGCCTTGCATGCCTGAAGCGGTTGGGCCTCCTTCCGGACGCGGCGGCATAAACTCGCGTTGGGTGAGCTTGCCGTCGCCGTCGCGATCGAGCTTCTTCAGTGCGTCGCCGGCGGAATTGATCTCCTCGGCGGAGAGTTCGCCGTTGCGGTCTTTGTCGAGGGCCGCAATAAGGCCGCCGCCGGGAGGTCCCATGCCGGGCATTCCCGGTTCGCCGGGGCGACCGGGAGTTCCCGCGGAATTCGGTCGAGAAGTTTGCGAAGCGTCGGAAGGCTTAGTGCCCGGTTGCGGAGTTCCAGGTTGAGGATTTCCAACACCGCCGAAGCCGCGGCGGAACTCTTCGAGCGTGGCAGCGCCGTCTTTGTCGGTGTCGGCGCGATTGAGCATCATGCGGAAGCCTTCGCGGCGTTCTTCCGGGACCTCATCGAGCGTGACCTTGCCGTCGCCGTTGCGGTCGGCCCGACGGAAGACCTCTTCCGGATTGAATTGTCCGCCCATGCCGGGCCGACCGCCGGGGCCGCCGGGCGGCATGTCGCCGCGCGGCCGGCCTTCGCTCAGTCCGGCGGCAAACTCCGCTTCGGTCAGTTCGCCGTCTTTGTTCTTGTCTTGGGTTTCCACCAGTCGCTCGAAGAGTCGACGTTGCTCCTCCGGGATTTCGCCTTTGGTGAGCTTGCCGTTGGAGTCGGCGTCGAGCTTTTTGAAGATCGCGGCCGATTCGCCGCCGCGCGGGCCGGCATCTTGGGCCAGGCCGAGAGTTGGAAAAGCTCCCCAAGCGGGCACGGCGGCCAGCGAGCCGGCGGTGAGGAGTTTGCGTAGCCAGGTTTGCATGCGAAGGGTCCTATTGGAAGGATGGGGGCGTTGATGGTTTGCAAAGCGTCGAACGGCGGCGGGCACCGGGAAATATCCGGCAAGGCAGCCGGCATCGACTGCTAGGTTAAACCACGCCGAACCGGCAAAGTTTCGCAAACCGCCCGTTTATGAGCCGCACAGGTGATCGAATTCGCACGCAATTACCGAAATTTCGCGGGCAACGCCGGCAACGCCGCCGGACCGATATTGAGCCGTTTCCCGCGGCTCTCTATACTCTCACCGCCTCGGAGTAGAGAAGCTTGCAGAGCCGAAATGCCGCAAGGCCGGCGGCGCGACAAACTTTTTTGCTACGATGCGAACAAGCCGCAAGGTGGTCCCGTAGGAGGAAGTGTCCGGTGCGATGAGTCAACGCTCTCGCAACGGGCCGAAGCCGCGAAGGTTCGGACGGTCGCAACGCTTGCGAAAGCCCGAACGCTTCTGAGGCGGCCGGCCTCAAGGTCGGCGAAACGATCGAGATCGTTACAGGAGTCTTTGAGCAAGGAAGTTTGATATCGGCCCGGCAGTCCGGACGATGAACAGGGCGGAGAAGTTTTCGCGCCTGCCAGTCGAACGGACGTGACACGAAGCGGCGCCGATGCAAATCGGTTGTGTAAGCGAGTCCCGTAGTAGTCCGTTCGGCGAGAGTGTTCTAAACCGCGCGAAGTTTCATCGGCCAAGAGTCTTATCTACCAGGGCCCCGTCGGGCCGGCCGGTGATAACGGAGTCGGGCGATCCCTAACGCCGACAGTCCACAGCACAGCGTCCCGCAGTACAGTTGCCCGCAGCCGTCGGAATCGGTTCGTCGATTTCCTTGGCGCGATACTTTTCCCAGTCACCGTTCGTTCAGATTCGCGTTCGATTCACCGTTGTGTCGCTTGTAGGTGCGGAGCGTCGCTAGATCCGGCGACGCGGAGAGATTCGCCCCGCGGAAGCGACCGAAGTTAGGGGAGGTTTGTCATGCAGATTTACGGAGCAGGCGGCGTTCACGGAGTACAAGGGGTTGTCGGTCCGCACAATGCGCGGCCCACGGAAGCCCCGCAGGCCACGGGCAGCCTGCAGCCGCAAGATGAGTTGCAATTGTCTTCGACCTCGGCGGCGAGCTTCGTCGACCAGGTCAACCAAGTGCCCGACATCCGTCAGGATCGGGTCGCCGCGATTCGTGCAGCCATCGCCGACGGCACCTACGAAACGGCCGACAAGATGGACAAGGCCCTGAGTGCGTTGCTCGACGAAATCGCGTAAGGCGAACGTCGACGACTTAGCCCCGACGCTTGTCGCCGGGGTGTTCGGCATCGCACGTTTCCCGCGGTTTTACCGGGTTGCGGCGGCCTTGGGTCGCGAAAAATCGGGTTTGGTGTAGAATTAAGGGAAGGCGGCTTCGTGCTGCCTTCCCTTTTTTCGTTTTGAGAATTCGCCGTCTTCCCTTCGTCGCCGCGGAACCTCTTTGGCCCGACGCGCGATTCCGCTAACCCTGCCGCCGGTATGAGCCACGATTATTCATTGGGAACCGTCGAAGTCGCCCTGACGCCCGTGCAGCGCCTTGAGGAGTATCTCCAGAGCAAAGGGAAACGCGTTACGCAACAGCGGCGAATTCTCGTCGAGCAAGTATTTGCTCGGCACGAGCATTTCGACGCCGACGACCTATTGGCCCAACTGCGCGAGCTCATCGGCCCGAAGAAGGTGAGCCGGCCGACCGTGTACCGAACGCTGACGGAACTCGTCGAGGCCGGCCTGCTGCGCAAGATGACGCTCGGCGGCCGGAGCGTTTACGAACACGATTACGGCTACCCTCAGCACGATCACATGCACTGCACGAAGTGCGACAAGCTGATCGAGTTTTCCAGCGACGAAGTGAAACGCATCCGCGACGATGTCGCCCGCGAACATCAGTTTCGCGTGACCGGTCACCGATTGATCATCTCGGGCGTTTGCAGCGACTGCAGCCGCACCCGCCGCACGACCCGGCCGCACGATTTGATTTAGCGCACGGCGAGCCGAGAGCGTCAGCGACCGGAGTCTTGGGACGCCGCCGGATTTGCGACGGTGACGCGATCTTTCCAGCCGAGTGACTTTGCGACATCGACCGGGTACTGCCACTTGGCCGGCTGATCGTCTTGAATCGCCACCGTGGCCCGTTCCGCCGCCATCGCCACGGCTTGCGGCAGGTCCAGGTACTTGAGCACATTCAAGAGCGCCGGGGCGTAGTCTTTCGATGTTGTCTCGGGCGGCATATGCGAGGTGGGCAGATTGCTTAGCTCCAGCCGATCGACGCTCGGCTCATAGAGCGCGGCATAGACGGCGAGCGCCGCCATCGGTCCTTCGGCAACGAGCGTCACCCGGGCGTCTTTCAATTCAGGCACCGTGTGCAAAGCCTGAATGGCGCGACGAATGTCGTAGACCTGTTGGCCGCCGAGAGTTTGGCCGAGCAGCATGAACCGACGCTGATGCTGCGTTTGCTTCTTGGGCGATTGGTCCCAGAGTGTGCCGCCCAATCCGCGAGGCGTGACGCCGGCGTTCGCCGGCGAGGTTGTCTTCGGATCTGACGGCGACGTCCAGGAGTACCCCTCATCCTCCGCGATCAGTAACTGTACCGATTCCGCGGACAGTCCTTCTCGAGGAACGTCGACGACCGCGGTAAGTTTCAATGGTGGGTCGCCGGAGAAAGTTAAATCGATTGCTACTCTTCGGCCGCTTCGAGAACGCCGTTCATCCACTTCCGTCGGCGTTGCTTCCTTGGCCCAGCCCCGAAACACCTTCTCATTCAAGTTTTTCCGCCAATCGTCTCGCATCGTCGCCCACTCGCTCGCGTCCGCGGGCACCTTCGGTGCGGCGGCCGTCGGCACAAACCACGCGTGGGCCGTCGTGTTGAGCTCGTCCTCGGGAAGCGTGTCGAACACCTTCAGTTGCGCCGGTTCGAACATTTTCACCGCCGCGATTTCGATCTTCGGGTCTTCCTTCTTCAGGTGCAGGTTGAACCAACGCAACGCCGCTACTTGGAGTTCTTGCGTGTCCATGTGCCCGCCCCAGGAGATTTGCAGGCCGAGGTCCTTGGCCGCGCCGAGCAATCCGTAGATCTTGCGCGTTTGCCAATGCACGCGCTCGACGCCGTCGAGCGGGAAGATGCGGTCGTCGTCGGTGTTCGAAAGCAATAGCGGGCGCGGCGCGATGAGCGCCGCGACGGTGCCGTAGTCCCAGCCGTAGGTGTTGACCTGAAACATGCAGTCGCAGTGCCCTTCGATCACGCCGTCGACGACGTGATTGCGTAAGTCGGTGATGCCCGCGACCGGCACGGCCGCTTTCACGCGCTCGTCGAGCGCGGCGATCCACCAAGAGCTGGCCCCGCCGCCGCTGCGCCCGGTGACGCCGAGACGCTCCGGGTCGACTTCCTTACGCGATTGCAGATAGTCGAGGGCTCGAATGCCGTTCCAGGCCTCGACGCCGGCCGGCGTGTAGCCGCGGCTGTACCACCAGAACATGTCTTTGTGGTAGGTGCCGTGGTGCAGACCTTCGATTTCGGCTAGTTGCAGCGTGTCGACAATCAGGCAGACGTACCCCTGCCGGGCCAACCAGGCGCCGTGATGTTGGTACTTCGTCTTACTGCCGAGGCTGACGTTGTCCTTGGTGCGTTCGTTACCGTGGCCGCAAACATAAAGCACGGCCGGGGCGGGCTTCGTGAGTCCCTTGGGAATGTAGAGGTTGGCCGTCACATAGAGCTTCGGCCGCGATTGAAAGTGCAGCTTTTCGACCGTGAACTCCGCGTGGTCGAGCGTGCCGGTGACGACCGGGTTCAGCGGCGTGCGCTCCGGCAGCGGATCGAGGCCGAGCATCTCGTGGAGTTGCCGCCGCAGTTCGTCTTTCCGACGAAGCCAGTCTTCCTTGGTTTTGATGTCGTTGATCACCGCCCCTTCCAACTTCGCCGTTTCGGCGGCGAAATAGGCGCCGATCATGGCGTCGCCGCGCCGGGTGTCGATCTTCGTGGGTTCTTCCGCTGCGCTCACGCTATGAACCACCGAGGCACAAAGACACAGAGCGAAGAGAAACCGGCGGCTGCCGAAATGGCGGAACATGACGCATTCTCGGAGAGTTGCGGGGTGGGAAAGACCGGCGAGGTTCCTCACTATTCTCGTTGCGCGGGACACTGTCAATTATATTAACTCTCCGTGGTCTTCTCCGTGCCTCTGTATCCCTGTGGTGAATGGCAATGTCCATCGTCGTCGAGCGCGCTCGTCCCGCGATGGGTTCGCTGTTTCGAACGCGCTTGATCGGCGACGACGCCGAGCATCTCACGGCGTGTGCCGAAGCGGCGCTCGACGAGGTCGAGCGCATCGAACGGTTGCTGTCGTGGCGCGACGCTTGTAGCGAAACGTCGCGCGTGAATCGTGAAGCGGCGGCACGGCCGGTGCTCGTCGACTTTGAGTTCGCGCAATTCCTGGCGACATGTAAGCAAGCGGAAGCGGCGACTGAAGGGTATTTCGACGTAGCCGCGCAGGCGCGACGCGATGAAGCCGGCGCCGGCGAATTGTGGCGGATCGACGTCGCGCGACGGCTCGTCCGTTTGGCTTCGCCGGAAGTGCGGCTTGATTTCGGCGCCGTCGGCAAAGGGTATGCGCTCGATTGCGCCGCGGCGGAAATGCGACGTTTCGGCGTGTTGCACGCGCTGCTCGACGGCGGCACGAGCAGCGTGCTGGCCCTGGGAACGGATGAATTCGGCAACCCCTGGCCGGTGGGGCTGCGGAACCCGTTCGCGGCTCGGCCGGAAACTCGCGGCACTTGGCCGCTCGAACTCGGCCAAATGCGGCTCGCCGATCTCGCGCTTTCCTGTTCCGCGGCGCACGATGCCGCGAATTCACTCGGCGACGAGTCGGACCTGATCGATCCCACGACCGGTCGGCCGGTTTCGCAAACCACGGCTTATACCGTGGTCGCCTCAGGCGGAATGACGGCCGAACTGCTCTCGACGGCGCTCTGCGCGATGGGCACGGCTCGGGCCGAAGTCTATACTAGAGAAGCATCGAATGAATTGCTGCGCGACGTCGTTGCGATCGTCCGCCTCGATGAGGGGAGCGATCCGGCGGCGACGCCCGGCATCACTCCCCTGCTCCTTCGCCGGCCTGGAGTTCTCGTATGACGACGCCTTTGAAACCGACCCGGCGAGAACTCCTCGGGCTGTCGACGGCCGCGGCCGGCGCATGGGCGGCGTCCGCTTGGCAGTCGGCCGTCGCCGCCGACGGGCCCGAGCCGGTGCGCACGGCCGTGATCGGCACGGGCGGTCGCGGTAGCGACCTGATCCGCAGCCTCACGACCATTGAAGGGTGCGACCTCGCGGCGATCGCCGACGACTATCCGCCGCACTTGGAGAAGGCCGCGAAGTTCGCCGGACCGCAGGCGAAGCTTTACGCCGACTATCGCAAGCTATTCGAAGAAGTGAAGCCGGCGGCCGTGGTCGTGGCGGTGCCGCTCCATTTGCATTACCAGGTGGCGAGCGACGCGATCGCCGCCGGCGTCGATGTCTTCTGCGAGAAGACGATGTGCTATACGGTGGACGAGGCGCGGAAACTTGCCGACGAAGTCGCCGGGGCGAAACGCGTGTTTCAAGTCGGTCTGCAGCGTCGGGCAAACCCCATCTATCAACAGGCCGCGGCCATGGTGCAGGCCGGCGTGCTCGGGCAGATCACGGCCGTGAAAGCCCAATGGCATCGCAACAACAACTGGCGTCGGCCGGTGCCCGTCGCGAAGGGGGACGCCGATTGGGCCCGCCTGGAGCGGAAGCTCAACTGGCGGCTATACCGCGAATACTCCGGCGGCTTGATGACGGAACTCGGCAGCCATCAGCTCGACGTCGTCAACTGGATGCTTGGCGACGTTCCCCGCAAGGTGACGGCGACCGGCGGCGTCGACTATTGGCGCGACGGCCGCGAGGTGTGCGACAACGTCTTCTGCATTTACGAATACGAGCTACCGCCGACGGCCGGCCCGCGACTTGAAGCCGGCGCCGCGACGGCTTCCGCCGGCGGCACTCCCGAGTCGTCGCTGAAGCCCTATACGGTGCGGGTCACGTACTCGTCGCTCTGCAACAACGCCTACGAGGGGGCGGCCGAGTTGATCATGGGAACCAAAGGCTCGCTCTATCTGACGAGCGGCAAAGGATTGTTCTACCGCGAGAAACTGGCCGACGACGTAGGGTGGTCGGCGAAGAAGACGGCCGACGGCGGCGGCGCGGATGCGTCGGTCGTCACGTCCGGCAAGACGCTCAAACTCTCCAATTCGCCCTGGGCCCATCGGGGCGAACCATTGGAGATCGATAACCTGCTCGGCGACGATACGCGCGACGAGCTGGTGTCGTTCCTCGATCACGTGCGGCGCGGCGATCCGGCGACGATCTGCGATGCCCGCGAAGGCTTGCGCGACACGGCGACCGTGCTCACGGCGAACCGCGCGATCGACGAAGGAACGTCGCTCGCGATTCCGCGCGTGTAGCGCGCTCCGCTGCCGCGTCGCGGTTAAACGCCGTTACGCGTAGCATCGCACTTCAAATACGCGGGCGTACTTGTCGCCGTTCGTGGCCGTGATCTTCAGCCGCAGCTTCGCGGCTTCCGTCGACGGGAACTTGTGGCGGACCAGCCGTTGATGGTTGCCGGCGACCTTGGCGAGGCTCGTTTCCTTGCCGGCCGCGTCGACGGCGACCAGTTCGTAATCGCGCACGGTTTCCGGTTGCGGGGCGCGGATGATCGACTTGTTCGAGGCGTCGCTCGAGGTGAGCGTCAGTTCGCGCTGGAAGCCGGAGTCGAACACCAATTGCACTTCCGCGATCTTTTGCGGGGCCTTCCACGCGAGTTCGAGCCAGGCGCCGTCGCCGGTCATTTCCGTGCTCCAGCGGTTGACGTACTCGCCGGGAATGTCGCGCGTGAAACCGTTCAGCACGTTCGAAGCCTTGCCTTCTTCGGCCTCACCGGAGGCCGAGGCCTTGGCCTGGCGGGCCAAGTCGGTGGGGTCTTCGTTCTTGCGGCCGACGATCGATTGATCGTCGCGCAGCAACTGCGATTGCAGTTCGGCGAGCTTCCCCTTGTCGGTGTAGATTTCGCGCGGCAGGCACTCGTGCTTCGCGCACAAGGCGGCGGCCGTACCGACCGCTTGCCCGACGACGGCGCACGTCGCCATGACGCGCGTGCTCGTGAAGGCCGCGTGCGTGGCGCTGATGAGCCGACCGCCGAGCATCAGGTTTTCGACGTTGCGGCTGTAAAGCGAGCGATACGGAATGTTGAAGACCGGCGTCTTCACTTGCACGCACGGCGGCAGGTCGACGGCGTCGAAGCCTCCGGGCGGATGGTCGTCCATCGGCCAGCCGCCGATCGCCACGGCGTCTTCGAAGTCGCCGTTCAGGCCCATCAGGTCTTGCTGCGTGAGGATGTGGTCGCCGAGGAAGCGTCGGCTTTCGCGCTTGCCGGGAATCATGCCGACCCAATCCATGGCCCAATTCGCGGCCTCGGGATGGTTGCCGGAGTTTTTGATGTAGTCCCACACGCCCATCACGATGCCAAGCAGTTCGAAGCGAATGCGTTCGTTGTCGTGAATGGTATTGAACTCACCCCCCCACTCGATCCACCAGTAGCCGTATTCCCAGGTCTTGATGCCGCGCTTGGCGAGTTGCTGCTTCGTGACCTTGCGGGCCCACTTCGGCGGCGTAAACGGCATCGGGTGGTCGTACTTGCGCGACGTGAACAAGATGCTCGAGCCCATCGTGAGCTTGTCGGGCGTCACGGGAGCGAGCGGCTCGCCGTGTTCGCTGCGCGATTCGCGGCCGTAGCGCATGTCGGCGCCGGCTTCCAGGCCGAGGCGTCCGTCGCCGGTCGAGTCGACGTAGGTACGGGCCTTGATCTTGTAGAGATGTTCGGTCTTGTCGCAGCGCGCGAAAGCGGCCGTGATCTTGTTGCCGGATTTTTCGACGCCGAAGCAAACGGTGTCGACCAGCAGCGTGAGATTCGGTTCGCTCACGCACTTATCGTAGAGCAGCAGGTCCCAAAGTTCCCAACAGCGCTGCGGATTGTTCGCGGCGTCGTCGAGGCGGAACTCTTCGAGCAGGCCCCCTTCGCGCCAGCCCGGCCGGCTTTTGTGATGGTTCGCGCCGACGATATGCATCTTCACTTCGCTCGAGGCGTTGCCCCCCAAGCGCGAGCGATCTTGCACGAGGACGACCTTTGCACCATGACGGGCCGCGGCGACGGCCGAAAGCACGCCCGACATACCGCCGCCGGCGATGAAGACGTCGCACTCGATTTCGACTTGCGTCATGTTCGGCTCGTGGGGAGCCGCCTTACGATCGCCGCCGGTCGGCGCGATCGAAGTAAACTCGCGACGATCGACGCTTGCCAACGCGGTCGGCTTGTCGTCGCCCGAAACGATGGAACCGTCGGCCAACACGTAAAGGCTGTAACCGCCGAAGCCGAGACCGGCAAGGAAATCACGACGTTTCATGGGAATAGACCGGAAACTAAAGACTGGAGGCTAAGGTCGCACGCGCATTCGCAAACGGACGTTAACGGACGACGTTCGATTCTACTCGTCGGTGACGCAGCCTTCGCTGGCGCTCTTCACGTTTTTGATGTATTTGTAGAGCGTGCCGCGGGTGGCCTTGAGCGGGGGGGCTTTCCAGGCTTGGCGGCGTTTGTCGAGTTCGGCGGCCGAGAGGTCGACGTTGATCGTGTTCTTTTCGGCGTCGATCGTGATCTTGTCGCCGGTTTGAATCAGGGCGATCGGGCCCCCTTCTTGGGCTTCCGGCGTCACGTGGCCGATGAGGAACCCGTGGGAGCCGCCCGAGAAGCGGCCGTCGGTCATGAGGGCCACGTGTTCGCCGAGACCGGCGCCCATGATGGCCGAGGTCGGCGTGAGCATCTCGGGCATGCCCGGGCCTCCCTTGGGGCCTTCATAGCGAATGACGATCACGTCGCCGTGGCCGAGTTCTTTCCGTTCGAGCGCGGCGAGCATGTCTTCTTCCGCGTCGTACACCTTGGCGGTGCCGGAGAAAACCAAGCCTTCCTTACCGGTGATCTTCGCGACGGCTCCGGTCGGGGCCAAGTTGCCGCGCATGATGCGGATGTGGCCCGATGCCTTGATGGGGTTCTCCAGCGGCCGCACGAGGTCTTGGCCCGCCTTGAGGCCCGGTACGTCGCGAAGGTTTTCGGCCAGCGTTTGCCCGGTGACGGTCATGCAGGAGCCGTCGAGCAGGCCTTTCTCGAGCAGATACTTCATCAAGGCCGGGGTGCCGCCGATGTTGTGCAGGTCTTCAAAGACGTACTTGCCGCTCGGCTTCAGGTCGCACAAGTACGGAATGCGATCGCTGACCTTTTGGAAGTCGTCGATCGTCAGCTCGACGTCGACGGCCCGGGCCATGGCGATGAGGTGCAGCACGGCGTTCGTCGAGCCGCCGGTGACCATGACGACGACCATCGCGTTTTCAAACGCGGCGCGGGTCATGATGTCGCGCGGCTT
>CAZWDN010000123.1:0-13448 GCA_964633125.1 uncultured Pirellula sp.
GAGCAAACGGCGCCGGGCGCACGGATCATGCCGCCGCCGAAGAAGCCGAAGCCGGCAGCCAAGCCGAAGAAGCCCGCGGCTTAACGAAGACGGCGCACCATCGACGCGGCTCGGCGCAACCGAACGCCGCGTCGCGTCGTGCGCGCGGACTAGTTCATCCCTAGGTCGCGGAGGAAGTCCGCGAGTTCCTGGTCGCCCTCGGCCGGCGCCTTCTTGGCGGCGACCGGCTGTGCGGCGGGTTTTTCTGCTTCGGTCGAAACCGCCGGCGATTCCTCGACGACGTCGATCACTTCGAGCCCATCGACGAGTGCCGGGGATTCGTCGACGACTTCGAGATCGAGAAAGTCGAGTTCCACGCCCGCATCGGCCGGCGCCGCTTCTTGAGCCGCGCCGACCTCGCCGAGAGCGCCTGGAACCGAAGTCGCCTCGGAAACACCTTCCGTCGACGGAGTGATTTCGGACGGAGTGATTTCCGCCGCAGGCTCTTCTGACAACTCGTCGAGCGAGATGATGAACTCTTCTTCCTGTTCGCCGGCCGGAGAATCCGGGACGGACGGCGACGCTACGGCGGCCTCGAGGTCCGCGAAAAGATCGGCCGTCGCGTCGACGGGCGATTCAGACGAGGGCGAAGCGCCGGTAATATCGAGCGCCGCTTCGGCCTCTTGTTCTTTCGCCAAGAAGTCGAAATCGGCGTCTCCTAGCGACGCCGCCGGCTCGCCGGCGACTTCCGTCGGCGATGTCGGCGAATCGTCGCCGAAATGGAATCCGTCGAACGCCGGCGCTTCCGCGGAGGGGGCGGAAACGTCCGCGGGGGCCGACGCATCCGTCGGCGTTTCCAACGCGTCGAACGGCGTCGACTCGGACCCGGCTGTTTCCGGTTCCGCAACGGGCGCCGACGGCGTCTTGGCGCGCGGCGTGAAGCAACGGCCGGCCGGTTCTTCCGGTTCCATCTCGGGCACGTCGTGGCGCGGTCGTTGCAAGTGCACGCGCGCCAGCGGCCGGAGTGAAGACGAGAGCCGGAGATCGACGTCGATATGCGCGGGACGACGCGGCGCGGGGGGCGTCGTAACTTCCGCAACGGGAGCCTCGGCTTCCGCAACCGGCGGCGCTGCATCTGCCGCAGGGGGCTCTGCCTCCGCAACCGGCGGTTCGGCGGCGATCGACTCGATGCTTGCCGCATCGGCAGCGGGCACTTCCATGCCGGCGACGTCGGCAAACAGGTCCGCCGTTTCCAACGTCGGTTCCTGAGTTGCTTCCACAACCGGCTTCGACGCGGGTTGTTCCGGCGCAGCGGCCGCCGCTTCCGGCGACGATGCCGCGAATTCTTCGCTCAAGAAATCGAGTTCGAGTTGATCCACGGCAGGCGGTTCCGCCCCGGCCGACTCGACACTCGGCGACAGTGTGATCGGCGACTCGACACTCGGCGACTCGGTGATCGGCGACTGCGCGACCGGAGCATCGAGCGACCATTGGTCCTCGGCGGCCGCTTCCGACTCCGCCGACGGGGTCAGGTCGTCCAAACTGAAATCCAACTCCGCGGCTTCGTCGGCAGGCTTGGCCTCAGCCGCTTCGCCCGAGGGCGCGGCAGCGGATGTTTCCGCAACTGCGGTCGGCGCGTCGGAGGCGCCGAGGTCGCTGAGGAAATCGTCAAACGCGTCAGCGGCCGATTCCTTCGCCGGAGCGACGCTCGCTTCGTCAGCCGGCGCGTCGGCGGCAAAAGCATCGAACATCGCGGTTGCTTCGACGTCGGAAGCCGGCGGCGCGAAGCTCGCGGCGGCTTCCGTCGTCGTCAACTCCGGTGCGACTTCCGGTGCGCCTACGTCCGCGGCAACGCTCGGCGTCTCGGCGGCAGTTGCCTCGAGCGACACCAAACCGACGAACATTTCCGTCGCGGCGTTTTCGGCCGGCGCGGCATCCGACGGCGCGGCAACCGACGACACTGCATCAGCCTGCGCCGTTTCCAGCGGAGCGAGATCGTCCAACGAGATCGGACTATCGTCGAGCGGAATCGGCGCGTCGATCGGCTTCACCGGATGAGAAACCACCGGTTGATAGCCTGTCGGCGCGGCGGGCGCGGCCGGGCCCGACTTCTTGGCAACGGCTTTCTTCGCCGGCCCCTTCTTCGCGCCGCCGAACAGCAACTTGACCTTCTCCAAGAACGACGGCCCCTTGGCTGCGGGCTTCTTCGCGACGGGGCCGGTCGGCGCAGCCTGGGCGGCCGGAGCGAAAGCGATCGGTGCGGACTCCTCCTCAGGTGCAGATTCCGGCGCCGCATCTGCGCTCGCCGTCGGCGCTGTGAACATATCCAACTCGGCGGCGGGCTCGCTTTCCCGCTTCGCTTCGACGGCTTCCAGCGCTCCAAAATCCGCTTCCCCGGCCGGCGTCGTCGGTGCGTCGAACGAGAACTCCCCAGCCGGCTCCGCGCTCGTCGCGGGCGTGTCCGCGACCGGCGTTGCGGCGGCGGAGAACATGACCGTTTCATCGACGGGCGCCGAGGCCGCCGGCGATTCAGTTTTCTCGGCCGCTAAGAAGTCGAAATCGTCGGCAGGCCCTTGGGCTTCCGGTGCCGCGGGGGATTCCGACTTCGATGCGAGATCAAAGTTAGGTTCCTCCGCGACCGGCGCCACAACGGCGGGTTCCACCGCGACTCGGACTTCGTCGACGACTAGCGCGTCGAAATCGAACTCGGCGGCGGGCTGTGCCGCCTCGGCGACGGGCGCTTCGGCAACCGGCGATTCCGTAATCTCGGCCGACGCCGCGGGCTTCGCTTCGAGATCGTCCAGAAAGCTGAAATCGGCCGCTTTCGATGCCGGCTTCGTATCGACGTCGGGCGTCGAGTCGGCGACCGGCCCGATGTCGACGACCGCTTCGATTTCTTCCTTCGCGAGGAAATCAAAATCCGGGATCGTCGGCGAAGACGCCTCTTCGACGGGGGCCTCGGCCGGCGGCTCCGCGACAGGCGCCGCGGATTCCAATGCGGCAATCTCCACCGAAACGTCCTCGGCAGGCGCCGCGGCCGGCGGACCTATCGCGACGTCTTGCGTTTCCGACAGCGCCGAGAAATCGAATTCCGGCTTCTCCGCTTCGGGCTCCGGCGACACGACTTCCAGCGATTCCGTCGGTGTCGATGCCGCCGCAGGCGCTGGAGACTGTTCTTCTTGCGGCGCGACGGCGGCCGGCTCGGAGGATGCGACGTCCACATCGCTGAGAAAATCATCCAGATCGAAGGCCGGTTCCGCAGCAGCTTGTTCCGTTGCCGGAGCTTCCGGCGGCGCAATCGTCGGCGCGGCCTCGGCCTTCGACGGCGACGGCTCGGCCCCAATCGGCAGTTTCGCTTCGGCGGTCGGCGCGTCGAGCGTGCTGAAAAAGTCGTTGAGGTCGAGATCCTCTGCAGCCGTCGGCGCCGGAACCGGCGGCGCAGGCTCGTCCACCGGCGCGGCAGCGACAGCTTCCGGCGGCGGCGCGATCTTCGGCGACTCGGCCGGCTGGGCGGGTTCCTCGATTTTCGCGGCGGCCGCGGGCTTCGTGTCGTCGAGATCGCTCAAGAAATCAAAATCGACGTCGCCCGGCTTCACATCATCGCTCGGCAGCAAATCTTCCATCGGCGCCGCCGCCGGTTTCTCGTCGTCGTCGCCGATACCGGAGAAATCGATCGTCTGTTCGAAATCGTCCGCCTTCGGCGCGGCAGCAGGTGTCTTCGCGGCGGGCGGCGCGACGTTCGGCGACTTTGCCGCGGGCTCGTCGAGCCCCAAATCGCTCAAGTCGATTTCCGAAGTGTCTTTCGCGGCAGGCGCCTGCTTCTGCTCTTCGGCCAAATCGTCGAGCAAAAAGTCGACGTCGAGTTCCGCCGTTTCCTTCACTCCCTTTGCCGGCGAAGTAGCCTTCGGAGCCTGCTCCGCATCGGCCGTCGTCTTGGTCGATTTCGTCGGTTCTTGAATCGTCGGCGCGGTGCCGCGCGCCTTCTTATCCTTCGCTTCCGGCGGAGCATTCTTCGCGGGCTTGCTCGGGACGCCGGCGGGCGCCTTGGCCTCGATCTTCTTTTCCGCTTTCGGTTTTGCGGGAGCAGGCTTCGCGGGCGCGTCGTCCCCCAGCAAGAAATCGAGATCCAATTCATCCGAATCGATCGCTTGCGTGTCGGCCAAGGGCCCCGACTTTGCGCTGCTCACGTTCGAGGTCGGCGCTTCGTACTCGGCGCGAAACGTCAGCGGACCGATCGCGAGAATCTGCCCCGGCTGAACGACGACGGCGGCGACGATCTTTTCCCCGTCGACGAAGGTGCCGTTGGAAGAGCCGTTGTCCTGAACGACCAACTCGCCGTTCTTCTCAAACAGTCGACAGTGCTCGCGACTGACCGTCGGATGCGAGATCATGAGATCCGCTTTGTTGCCGCGGCCGATCGTCATCGGCAAACGAAGTTTCACTTCGCCCATATTAGCTTTGCCGCCGATCACTACCAACTTTGCTTCCATAGATGCGTATCTCCCCGACCTTATCAGGCCGGTACCGCCGGGCGAGTGGAAATGGGGAACTCAGGCGAGTGCGAACAGGAGACCAGCCGTGGTCGGAAGGGAAAACGCCGGGACCTCGTCGAACCGGCGGATCACGGGCCGTTTTTGAGCAAAACAAGCCTGTAAACCTTTACTATAGCCGGCATTCGGGGAGTCGCAACTTTTCATCCTGAAACGTCTTAACGTTCCTTCACGTTAAGGGCACTTGCGTCCCGTCGCCCTCGACATATAATCGCTGATTCGTCGCCTGATGCGGATTTCCGCGTTCGTCTTCGCAGTTCGACTGAACTCGCCGGCGGACTTTGCCGATATTCCGTGTTGTCGCGATTTTGCGGGTGTAGCTCAGTTGGTAGAGCACCACGTTGCCAACGTGGTTGTCGTCGGTTCGAATCCGATCACCCGCTCTCGGTTTTCTTTCGCCGGAGCCTCCTCGAATCGAAGATTTGCTCCGGCCCGTCGGTCATGCAATCTGCATCCGACGCACGCCGCCCCCCTTGCCCGGACCGCTCTTTGCGCAATCGCCGTCAGCCACTCGCGTAGCGGCCGTAAAACGGGTATAGTTTTCTCTTTCGAAAACTCGCAAACCTTGTCGGCGTAAGCGTCGATCGATCACGGCGTCGGCTCCGTCGATCAGACGGCGGACAAGGAAATCATTTCGCCATTTTCGTTTCACCGCAGCCCTTTTAGTACGGTCCACCATGTCGAATCAGGAAGAAACGGTCGTCTCGGAATCAGGCGACGACACCCAACCGCAAAAGCTCGAGCTGCAAGTCCAGATCGACAAGAAGAGCGCTTGCGAACGTCACATCACGGTCGAAATCGGCCGCGACAGCATCGAGCGCTACTTCGAAAACGCGCTGAAAGAATTGATGCCGAAGGCCGCCGTGCCGGGCTTCCGCCTCGGCCGCGCCCCGCGCAAGCTCGTCGAAACCCGCTTCCGCAAAGACGTGTCGGAGCAGGTCAAAGGCTCGCTGCTCATGGACAGCTTGTCGCAAGTTTCCACCGAACACGAACTCTCGCCGATCAGCGAACCCGACTTCGACCCGCTCTCCGTCAACATTCCCGACGAAGGGCCGATGAAGTTTGAGTTCGACATCGAAGTCCGCCCGGAATTCGATCTGCCGAATTGGAAGGGCTTGGCCATCGATCGCCCGGTGCGAGAATTCACCGACGCCGACGTCGACGTGCAATTGAAGAACCTCCTGGCCGGCCAAGGCCAACTCACGCCGCACGACGGCCCGGCCGCCGCCGGAGATTTCGTCTCCCTGAAAATCACCGCCAAGTCGGGCGACGACGTCGTGAGCGAAACGACGCACGAAGGCGTCTGCATTCGCAAGACCCTGTCGTTCCACGATGCCACGCTGGAAGGCTTCGAAAAGCTGATCGTCGGCGCGAAGGCGGGCGATAAGAAAACCGCCGAAGTCGAAATCAGCGAAAACGCCGCGAACGAAGCGTTCCGCGGCAAGAAGCTTTCCGTGGAATTCGAAGTCTTGGACGTCAAGAAGCTCGAGCTTCCGGAAATGACGCCGGAGTTCCTGCAAAGCGTCGGCGGCTTCGAATCGGAAGCCGACATGCGCGACACCGTGCGCAAGGCGCTCGAACGCCGCTTGAAGTACCACCAGCAGCAGCAGGCCCGCAAGCAAATCCTCAGCGCGCTGACCGTGTCGGCCAACTGGGACTTGCCGCCGGAGCTGCTGAAGCGTCAGGCCGGTCGCGAATTCGAACGCAGCGTAATGGAGCTTCGCCGCAGCGGCTTCAACGAAGCCGAGATTCGCGCTCACGGCAACCAACTCTTGCAGAACAGCCGCGAAAGCACCGCCAAGAGCTTAAAAGAGCACTTCGTGTTGGAACGCATCGCCGAGCAAGAGAAGATCGAAGCCTTGGCAGCCGATTACGAAGACGAAGTCGCGCTGATCGCCGAACAAAGCGGCGAGAGCGTGCGTCGCGTGCGCGCTCAGATCGAGAAGCGCGGTCTCATGGACACGCTGCACAACCAGATCATCGAGCGCAAGGCGATCGACCAAATTCTGGCCGAAGCGAAGTTCAAAGACACGCCCTACGCCTTGGAACTGCCGACGACAGAAGCCATCGACATGGCCGTCGCCGGCGGAACCCCCGCCTCCGATATTCCGGAAGCCGAAAACGCGGGCGAGAGCCCGTACAAGCACGGCGGCGAAACCACCACGACCAAGCAATCGTAACCGGCCGTCGAACCGGGTCGACGATCGGGCTCTCGTGGCCCAACTGTCCAAGGCAAGCGTCGCGGCGGAACCCCGTTGCGACGCTCCCTTGCCCGCCGCGCTAGGATATGAATACGGCGGGCCGGCGGATCTGCAACCGGGCAGATCGCCGCCGCGGGCGAATCTCGGCTTTTCGCATTGCCGAAAGTCGCTTAAGCTTGGCCTCTTTGAGGGACGGAGTCGCGGCCGGGGCGGGGGCTCCCCGTGGAGTTCGGCCGGTCGAGTCGGAACGTAACGACGCAAAAAGGATGCTTCATGCGCAACAGCTTTGTGCCTAACCCGTTTGGTCCCATTTGGGACGAAATTACCGGCGAGCGCCGCGGCATGCGCGGTCCCGTGGATCCGCAAGCCAACAGTTCTTACCAGCGTCAGCGACAACTCACCCTCGGCGACTTGCTGCTGGAAAATCGGATCATCTTCCTGCAGGGAGAAATCTACGACGGCAACGCGAACGAAATCGTGATGAAGCTGTTGTACCTGCAGAGCGAAAACCGCCGCAAAGACATCCACCTCTACATCAATTCGCCGGGCGGCAGCGTCACCGCCACGATGGCGATGTACGACACCATGCAAATGGTCACCTGCCCCGTGGCGACGTACTGCGTCGGCCTCGCGGCCAGCGGCGGCGCGGTGTTGCTCGCCGGCGGCACCAAAGGCAAGCGTTACGCGTTGCCGCACGCCAAGATGATGATCCATCAGCCTGCCGGGCAAGTCGGCGGTCAGGTGACGGACATCGAAATCCAAGCCAACGAAATCATGAAGACGCGCGAAGACCTGAATAAGGTGCTCGCGTCACATACCGGACAGCCGGTGGAGAAGATCGCTCGCGACGTCGATCGCGACTTCTACCTCAACGCCCAAGAAGCCAAGGACTACGGCCTAGTCGACGAAGTCCTCTTGAAGCCGCCGGTCGATCCGGAAGCGGATGACAAAGACTAGTCGCGCGGCGCCGTCAGGCTCCGCACCGTCGGAGTCCGCGGACCGTCGGACGTTTCGCTCGCCACCCGAGTTTCAGGCTTACCACACAGCACGCAACGCGGCAGATCGACCGCAGGAGTTAGTGTCCGATGCCCTTGATTCCTTACGTGATTGAGAAGAGCGGCCGCGAAGAGCGGGCGATGGACATCTACAGCCGCTTGCTGAAAGACCGCATCGTCTTTCTCGGCACGCAGGTCAACGATGAAGTCGCCAACGCGATCGTCGCGCAATTGCTCTTCCTACAATCCGACGACCCGAAGGCCGACATCCACCTTTACATCAATTCGCCGGGCGGCAGCGTCACGGCGGGCTTGGCCATTTACGACACTATGCAGTTCGTCACGTGCGACGTGGCCACCTACTGCATCGGCCAGTGCGCGTCGATGGGCGCCGTGCTATTAGCGGCCGGAGCCGCGGGCAAGCGACATGCCTTGCCGAACGCCCGCATTATGATCCACCAGCCGCTCGCCGGCATGGAAGGCACCGCCGAGGAAATCCTGATTCACGTCAAGGAATTCCGCAAGATCAAGGAAAAGCTCAACAAGATCCTGCTCAAGCACACGGGCCACGCCCTCGAGAAGATCGAGCAAGACACGGAGCGCGACAACTTCATGTCGGCCGAAGAAGCGATGAGCTACAAGCTGATCGATAAGGTCATCGATCACATGGCCCCGCCCGCTGCCGCAAGCCAAGGCTAAGAAGCTCAACTTCAGTTGATTCCGAAATCCGACAAAGCGGCGGGGCTCGTCCCCGCCGTTTTGCATTTCCGGTTGCGATCTAAAACCGCATCATTTCTTGGAAGCCTTGGGTGATCTCTTGCGGTCGCGAATAGGCCAGCCAGCCCATCCGGCCGATGATTCCCAGCGCGGCGATGAGAACGCCGAAGCCCCAAATGCTTGGAGTCGTTTCGACCGATTCTCGCAACCGCCCGCGAAGCGTATGTTCCAGGCTGCGCCAGCCCGCATAGCTTTGGGGAGTCGCCGTGGCGATCAGCGAGACGTTTCGCACGGTCGGATGTTCTTCCAGGAAGCATTCCACGTGCAACTTAGGTAGCGCGACGCTGCCCCCGGCCCAACGTGCGTCGGGATCCAAATCGTCGACGGCGTCGGCCAACGCAGGCCGGAGTTGATCGAGCGTGACGTTGTAGACGATGATCCGCGGCGCCGTCAGCAGCACGCCGAGCGTCAACAGCAAGCAATACAACACGGCCACAAAAATCCAAACATACCCCATGATCTCGGCGGGCATCTGCGGCAGCAGCAGTTCGATCGGGCCGACGAACAGCAGCCCGGAAACCCCCAAGCCGAGCGAGGCGAGATCGCGCGATCCGGAAACGACCACCGGCCGACGGCGGAAATTCATCAGCGCTACGGCGATCATGTAAATCGCCAGCGGAGTGAGAGCCACGCAAAGTCGAAACGGTTCCATCATGAATTCGATACCCGAGCGATGCGAGCCGGAGCGTCGATCCGTCGGATCGACTGTGCTCTAGTGTACGAGCCCGCATTTGCGTCGGTCAATGCGCCGCGAACCGCTGCAAACGCGGCCGACGATACGATTTCGCGAAGCGCACTATAAGCCCGGCCCCAAGCGTCTTCGCGCGGAGTCCTCTTCGGGCGACTTTTGCCAGGCCCGCAGCTCCGCTTGTTTTTGGGCGATATCGGCCAGATTGCGTTGCGTTTGCTCCGACCAATGCAGGCGCACGCTAAACAGATCGTAGGCCGCGACGCACAACAGCAGCAGGGTCACGCAGAGCGCGGCCGTCCAACTCCCGACGAACAAGAGCGGCCGGTCATTAGGCGGCGCCCAGCCGCCAATTCCCATCAGGATGCCGAGCAAGCAGACGAGAACCGCGATCCGAACGCGCCGCCGAATGCGTCGCCGCAAGAACGCCTGATCTTCGGGAAACGCCGAATCCAATTGCCCGGCGACGCGCGACTCGCGCCAAAACAGCACGACGCCGAAGACTTCCAGAGCGCCGGCAATTACGAGCGCCGCCGTCATAACCTGCCGCCGAGTGAGTGCCCTTGTGCGAATAGTCTTTTTGCAAACAGACTGCGCGATGCGCGGTCTATCGCAACAGCGACACGCGCAGCCATTCATGCACGACCTTGCCGACTTTCTCCAAGCTGTCCGCCGAGCAATTCGCCGGGACGTCTTGCTCGGTGTGCCAATAGGGATAGTCGAAATCGATGATATCGCAAACGGGAATTCGTGCAATCTGAATGAGCGGAAGATGATCGTCGCGAACGTTGGGTCCGAGCGCCGCTTCAAACTCGCGCACTCCGATGCGAGCCGCCGCGGCCCAAACGTCGCCGACCACGGCCCGCGCGCCTTGGAGGCTGTTCTGTTCTTGCCGAATGACGAGGCGGGCGTCGCCGACCATGTCGAGCAACACTCCTTGGCGGTAGCGATGCTCCGGCGGCTGATTGTGATACGTCTGCGCGAAGAACTCGGAGCCGAGGAAATAGCGGTCGCGGCTTTCGTCGTAAACGAGCTCTTCCCCGTCGAAAAGCACGAAATCAACCCCTTTCCGGCTCTTCATAACCCCGACATGCTTGCCGAGCTCCATCAACACGGCGACGCCGCTGGCGCCATCGTTGGCGCCGATAAACGTTCCCTGAGGGTTCGCCGGATCGCGATCGGGAAACGGCCGCGTATCGTAATGGGCGCAAACGAGGTAGCGTTCGCGCGACGAAGGGTTCCAAACCACGATCAGGTTCGTTAGTTCCACGGCGGAACCATCGAGCGGATTACGAACTTTGAACGTTTGACGCTCGACTTTGGCGCCAAGCGCCGTGAAATGCTTCTCGAGCATTTCTTGCTGCTGACGCATGCCGTCGGAACCGCTGATCCGGCGGCCGATTTTGCAAATGTCCTGAAGATAGGTGAAGGCCGCCGTGCCGTCGAAAGGTATCGCGGCGTAGCGCGGAGCGGCGGCCGCCGCATCGCCTTCGTATTTCGGCGTTTCGCGGCGCGGTCCGATCAAGCTGATCGCCGCCAGACCGGCAACGCAAAGCACCGGCACCAGCAGCGCAAACCATCGCGACCCGAAGAATCTAATCATTACGACCGCGCACGCTTGTGGAACCAATGGGGAAAGACGTTTCGGCGAATCCGGCCTTCATCTTAGAAGCGCGCTTACGCAACGGCGATAGCATGTTGCCCGGTAGCAACCGCCGCGGAACGCGAAAAGCCGTCCGTCGACGACCGACGGACGGCTTTCGGAACGTGGAACTTTACGGACGTTTCCGTTCGTTGTCAGATCGGGTGGCGGGGGCAGGAGCTCCAGCCGGCCAACAACCTCCTAGCGGCAGCAGCGGCGGCAACGGCGACGGGCTTCCGCCGTGTTCGACTTACCGACGACTGCGCCGACGACGGCGACGGCCAACAACGTCTTCAAGCTACGCAAAACGAACGCGCGACGATTCTGATTCATGGCTCGAACTCCTTCGAAGGACAGTTTCCGTGCCGGCATGACATTGCGGAACCGGCAATCCGTAAGCCACCGTTGTACCGTCGCCGCCAGCACCGTCAATCTTTGCGCCTTATGCACACTCGACCCACACAACCCAAACCAACAGCCAGCGAAAAATGGGGCGACCGTGCAATTTAAGAAGAATCTCACCGTCAGCCTTTCTCAGGCCCGCTGCTTACCCATGACGACGCATTCGACTCAGCGAACTTGACGCCCAACGTCATTCGTTGAAAGTCTCGCTGCACGCCGAGGCCCGCGTAACGCAGCACGGCGTCCATGCCGGAGCACCCCGATCTCACATCGACAAACGCTCGCATGCCGCGTGTGCGATGCAGCGAGTGCCGAAGCAATAGTTCGGCGTTTGCCGCGTTCGTCGCCCCTAGCGGCCCTAGTTGCTCGGCAAACTCGCCCGAGCGTTGCAGCGCGAAACCTCCCGGCCGACCCGAGCATTCGACGTACAAGCCGGGGCCGGAAGCCTCGGCCTGTAAACCGGCCAAGAACTTGCCGCGATCGCAGCCGGACACGCGGCGATCGAGCTCGGTGATCGCCGGCAGATCGTCGGCGCGTGAATCGCGCAGAATCGTGTCGGGCGGTAGCTCCTCGCGATCGATTGCCGCAACGACGCCGTCCCACCGGTGCAATACGAAGTCGACCGTGAACCCGAACTTTTCGTACACGGGCCTGCCTAAGTCGGTCGCGTCGAGGCGTATCGACTCCACGCCTCGTCGGCGAAGGTCGCCCAGCGCTCGCTCGAGCAGCCGTGAGGCGAACCCGCGACCGCGATATGCGGGATCCGTCAGCACCATCGCGACCCAGGCGACGGATCCGAAGATGCATGTCGTCAGCGTGGCGACGATATCTCCGTCGCAGACGCCCGCGTAACAGCCGTCCGGTTGCAGGCGCATGGCGCGACGCCAGTCGGCCTCGGTTTGATTCCAACCCGCCGCGCGTTTAAGACGCATTCCCGCCGGAACGTCGGCTTCCGTGAACATGCGAATCGTAAACGTGTTCATCGAACTTTCACCGCGAACGACTACGCGACGGAATCGGAACCCGCGGCGACCGGCCCGGCAAGTTTCGCGAGCACGTTACGTACGCGCCGCGCGATCAGATCGCGCAGGTCCGGCGGCTGCACTACTTCGGCTTGATCGCCGTAGCCGAGAATCCACCACGAGATTTCGTGAATCCCGGAGACCGTGGCGTGAAACTCCAAACGGCCGTCGGAAAGCCAAACGAGGCGCTGCGTCTTATGCCACAAGACCTCGGCGACGTTGCCGGCCACGAGCGCCTCGAACCGCACGACGATTTCGCGATCGGGACCGGATTCGGGAATAAGATGCCAGGCGTTACGCAGAAACCGGTCCATCGTGAAACGGGCCGGGGGACGAAACGACTCTTCCAGCGGCTCTAGCTTTTCGATTCGCAACAGATTGAAGAGCCGGGCTTCGCGATGAATGGACGAGCGACCGACGACATACCAACTACGGCGACTGAACAGCAATTGATACGGTTGCAGCTTGGTGACCAACGCTTGCTGCTCGCTCAAGCTACGGTACGTAATACGCACCGCCCGGCGATTCCGCACGGCTTCGAGCAATTGCAAATAGACCGCTTCGTGCCCTTCGGCGCGGCTGGACGACGCCAACCGAATCTGTACGGCATCGGCGACTTCGCGCACATAGCAGCGCAGCTTAGTCGGCAGATTGCTCTCGAGTTTCAGGGCCGCTTGGCGCGCCGACGTTTGAAACGGCAGGCCCGATCGATCGCCGAGTTCGTAACAAAGCACGAGCAGAGCGAGGGCTTCCTCCGGAGTGAAGTTCGTCGGAGGAAGATAGAAGTTGATCGGAATCCGATGGCGTTGCTCTTGCTCGTCGTACACGAGCGGCACGCCGGCCTCGCGCAACGTTTCCAAATCGCGGAACACGGTCCGCTCGGAAACGCCGAGTTCGCGGCTAAGTCCCGCCGCGTTAGCTCCGCGGCCCGACTGTAGTCGTCCGACTAATTCCAGCAGCCGTACGACCTTCCCGACCTTCATATTGGGCTACCGGTTGCGGCGGGACCTCGTCGTTGTTCGATCGTCGAATGCCCTGTTTTACCGACGGATTGGAAGCGACGAAAGAGGCCGCGGCGCCGGTCAACTCGCCGGGGAGGCTCGCGTCGTCCGCCGCCGAATCGTAGCCGGTCGCGCGTCCTTCCGGCCTCCCCATCGGAATTACTTTGAGCGGCTCATTCTTCGGCTCATTC
>CAZWDN010000124.1:0-13249 GCA_964633125.1 uncultured Pirellula sp.
CGCTCGACGACGCGACGCTCCGCCGCGCGAAGCAGTTCGGCTTCTCCGATCGCCAGATCGGACACATTTTCGACGTGAACGAAAACACCGTCCGTGCCGATCGGAAGCGACGCGGCATTCGGGCCGTGTTCAAGTCGGTAGATACTTGCGCCGCCGAGTTCGCGGCGTTCACGCCGTATTACTATTCGACCTATGAAGAAGAAAACGAAGCGCCGAAGAAGAAGCCCGGCGTGAAACGGATCATGATTCTCGGCGGCGGACCCAACCGCATCGGCCAAGGCATCGAGTTTGACTATTGCTGCTGCCACGCCAGCTACGCGCTCCGCGAACTCGGCATCGAATCGGTGATGGTGAACTCCAATCCGGAAACGGTGAGCACCGACTACGACACGAGCGATATGCTTTTCTTCGAACCGCTTACGGTCGAAGACGTGCTGAATATCTGCGATGTCGTCGATCCCGACGGCGTGATCGTACAATTCGGCGGTCAGACGCCGCTGAACCTGGCGCGAGCGCTCGCGTCGAACGGCGTTCCAATCATCGGCACCAGCGTCGACACGATTGAAGACGCCGAAGACCGTGAGAAGTTCCAGCACCTGCTGCACCGTGTCGACCTCAAGCAACCCGCTAACGGCATTGCTCGCAACATGAGCGAGGCCCGGGCCGAAGCGGCGAAGATCGGCTATCCGGCGCTGGTGCGACCGAGCTTCGTGCTCGGCGGTCGTGCCATGGAGATCTGCTACGACAACGCGCAGCTCGAAAAATTCGCCGGCGAGGCCTTCGCAATTTCGCAAGGGAACCCGGTGCTCATCGACCGCTTCTTGGAAGATGCCATCGAGGTAGACGTCGATTGCATCTGTGACGGCACCAACGTCGTCGTTCCCGGCATCATGGAACATATCGAGGAAGCCGGCGTTCACTCGGGTGACTCGGCCTGCGCGATTCCGCCTTACAGCTTACCGGGGCCCGTGCTGGCCGAAATTCGTGAAGCGGCTCGCCGCTTGGCGATGATGATGAACGTTCGCGGATTGATGAACATCCAATTTGCCATCAAGCGCGAAGAGGGCAAGCAAACGGTATACGTCTTGGAAGTGAACCCGCGCGCGAGCCGCACGGTGCCCTTCGTCGCGAAAGCGACCGGGCTGCCCGTGGCCGCCGTCGCAGCGAAGATCATGGCCGGCGTGACGCTTGCCGAGCAAGGCGTGCTCGAAGACCCGATCCCGGCGGTTTGCAGCGTGAAGGAAAGCGTCTTCCCGTTCATCAAGTTCCACGGCGTCGACATCGTGCTCGGCCCGGAAATGCGTTCGACGGGCGAAGTGATGGGGACGAGCGAGCGGTTCAGCATCGCCTTCGCGAAGGCGCAACTCGGTGCCGGCGTGGTGCTGCCGAAGGAAGGCATGATCTTCATGAGTCTGGCCGCGCCGACGAAGAAGCATGCCGTGCGCATCGGCGGCAAACTTCGGGAACTGGGTTTCCAAATCTTGGCGACCGAAGGGACGGCGAAGCTGTTGGAAGAAGCGGGCCTGGAAGTAAAGCGCGTAAAGAAATTGCAAGAAGGCAATCCAAACCTGATCGACTACTTGGTCGACGGCGCGGTGAAGCTCATCATCAATACGCCGAGCGGCAAGGGCGCCCGTACCGACGAAGGAAAGATTCGCGCAGCGGCCGTGTCGCACGGCGTGCCGTGCATCACGACGATCCCGGCGGTCGACGCGGCGCTGTTGGCGATCGAAGCTTTGCGTACGGAAGAGATGACCGTGCAGGCATTGCAAGATCGTTTCCCCACTGCCGGCCCGAAGCGGCTGCAGAGCGCAGGCAAGTAAATCGCGAAACGAAGTAAATCGACCGATCATCTCAACGGTCGGCGAGCGGAATCTACTTCCGTTTGCCGGCCGTTTTGCTTTTCAGCGGCCAATCTACGTTGTCGCCATGAGCCGTCGCGAGGATTTCTTCGATGCGGCGCACGACGTCGGGATGTTCGGCGGCAATATCGCGCGTTTCGGCGATGTCGGTCGACAAATCGTACAGTGCCAACCGACCGCCGTAGCTGCGGATTCCCTTCCAATGGTCAAGCCGCACTGCTTGCTGCGTCGCGGCCCCTTCGTGGAATTCCCAATAAAGGAATGGATGTAGGGCTTGCTTGCGACGCGCCTCCGACCCCAGAAGCGTCGGCACGAAGCTGATGCTGTCGCAACCCTCCGGCATCGTCGCTCCGGCAAGCTCGGCGCAGGTCGCCATCAGGTCGCCGAAGTACCCGACGTGGTCCGACATCCGCCCCGGTTCGATCACGCCCGGCCAGCGCGCGATCATCGGCACGCGAATACCGCCGTCGGTCATGCTGCGCTTATAGCCCGAAAGCGGGCCGTTCGGGTCGAAACGCTCCGGGTCGTGTCCCGCTTCTTTGTGCGGTCCGTTGTCGCTGGAGAACATCACGAGCGTGCGCTCGTCGAGCCCGAGTTGCTTGATGCGGGCCAGCAGCTTGCCGATGTGGTCGTCCATACGCGTAATCATTGCGGCTTGCCCTTTGTCGGCGCCGGGCCATGGTTCGCCGGCATAAGGACCATAATCGGGCACTTCCGCCCCGTCTTTCAATTCGCGCGTTCGTTCGTTGTTGGCGTGCGGCACGGTGAGAGCGAGGTACAGAAAAAACGGACGCTCGCAATTCGCTTCGACGAATTTCAAGGATTCGTCCGCGAAGAGGTCCGCGGCGTATTGCTTGCGAACCGTGGCGTAGCCTCCGCCGCCTTCGCCGACCGGCGTGACGACGTTCGGCAGCGCCTCGCGCCGGTCGTTGCGCCATAAATAGTCGGGGTAATGGTTGTGAGCGTGCGTTTGGCTTAGGAAGCCGAAGAAGTCGTCGAAGCCCTGGCGATTGGGAACTCCCTCGTCTCCCGGCAATCCCAGGCCCCACTTGCCGACGAGTCCGGTCCGGTAGCCCGCCGCGTGCAACACTTCGGCGACCGTGACGTCGGCGTCGCGCAACATCTGAGCGCCGGGATTCTTAAGACCCGCGTTGCCGCGGACACGCGTGTGACCGACGTGTTGTCCGGTCATTAGCACGCTGCGCGACGGTGCGCAAACCGTGCTGCCTGCGTAGAACTGTGTGAACCGCAGTCCCTCGGCTGCCATCCGATCGAGATGCGGAGTTCGGATGATCCGCTGCCCGTAGCATCCGAGATCGCCGTACCCAAGATCATCGGCGAGGATGAAGACGATGTTCGGTCTACGGGGATTTTCTGCCACTTTTTCTGCATAAGCGCGGCAAACTAGGCGTGGATGGTTAGCCGTGCCAAGGATGAGCACAGCAAGTATGAGTCGTAGTTGAACTCGAAAAAACAGCCGCAGGCTGCCGGGATTACGAGCAAGCAAGGCCATGGAAGTCTCAGGCTGAGGGAGTGAGGAACGTTCGACCGACTACGGACGGTTTCGGGGCTTTCAATATCGGCTCCGATGGCGGGACGGTCAACTTTTTGAACGGATGATCGGGATGGAACGAACAAAAGAGCAACGCCGTCGTCCGCATGGTTTTGCGTAGCACTGACGGCAGAACGATTACCGGTACCACACCCAGCCCGGAACGAAGCGGCAAGTGTCGTTGTATGACGAACAAGGGGAACGGATTCACGGTAAGTAGAACCGCGAATTAGCCGAACACGTCCTAACCTGCGTCCGTCAATCCGGTGAGATGCAGGGAGACGCCGCTCCGGCAGATCAAGACTGGATCGTTACGCGGGTCTGCTCGGAGTAACTGCCATTCTGCGAACGGAGCGTGAAAGCCGGTTTGATGCGCCGTGGACGTCGCGATCTGTCGGCGGCTCTTCTCCAGGACTTCTGCGGATATTACGGGGCCCTGTCAGTCGCTGAGTTCAAGAAAAGCCGCGCGCAGGCTTGGCTGGAAGCCCATGCGACTCCACTTGCCGAAGCAAGATGTCGTCCACGGCGATCAGCGGATCGGCTTCGTTGTTAGAACGACTCAATGGCGAGTGAACCTTATCCGTTACCATGTTCCGTTGCGAAGAGGATGTGCGTGAACTTGGGGATAGGTCCTGCGGCTTCTTCAGTACCGAAAGTCCAAGACCTTAATCTAGTGCAGTCTTCGCGGCTAGAACCATGCCCGACTTCTCCCGAAGCTTGCCCAAGAATCCGCCAGTTCACCAAACTTAGTTCGTCCCGGGGTAATGTCGCCGTTAACACCGGCGTCTATCTACCGGCCAATCCGGGGATGATCGTCGTTCGCGAGATGGATACCGACGGTCTGTTTGACGTCGATCAATGGGAAGTCGCCGACAGTTTGCTTCGATCTCCGCGTCGCCCGTAAAATCGGGTTATCCTTTGCTCGGTGCGTAAACCTTGCCGTTCCTCGTCACCCATGCAAAGCGAGATTCGGCGGAGAAAAGCCATGAACATGCTGACAGTGGAAGTCGCGACCGCGTTGTCGGTTTCGAAACGACGCTTTGAGCACGTCGAGCGCAAAGGCTTGGGACATCCCGACACGATCTGCGATGCAATCGCAGAGTCCGTCTCCGTGGCCCTTTGCCGCGTCTATCTGGATATGTGCGGACGCGTCCTTCATCACAACGTCGATAAGGCGTTGCTTTCGGCGGGTTGCTCTTCGCCGCAACTCGGCGGCGGAACGATCGATGCGCCGATGCGTCTCTTCTTGGGGGATCGCGCTACGACCGCGGTCGACGGCCGGCCGATCGCCGTCGCCGAGATCTCCGAGGCTGCGGCTCGCGATTGGTGTCGTAGGCATCTGCGGTTCGTCGACGCCGATCGCCATTTGAACGTGCAAAGCGTCATGCGTCCGGGCTCGCCCGAACTAACGGATTTGTTTTCGCGTTCCGTTTGCGGGGCAAACGACACATCCATCGGAGTAGGCTACGCGCCGCTAAGTGAGACCGAGCGTCTGACGCTGGAAACCGAACGACGCCTGAATTCGTCCACCTGGAAAGCGAGGTTTCCCGAGATCGGCGAGGACGTCAAGATCATGGCGGTACGCCGCGATCGCAAGCTTTCGTTGACCGTCGCCGCCGCGTTTGTGGATCGTTTCGTGCCCGACGCGGCGACCTATTTCCGCCGCAAGGCGGAAATCGTCGATGAATTGCAACGCGACCTGACTCGTGGACTATGCGACTGCGATTCCGTCGACGTCGTGCTAAACGCCTTGGATGATCGCTCGCGCGGCCTTGGCGGCATGTATCTCACCGTCACCGGTACTTCGGCAGAAGGCGCCGACAGCGGACAGGTCGGCCGCGGTAATCGGGCTAACGGCTTGATCACTCCGCACCGCCCCATGAGCCTGGAAGCGGTGGCGGGGAAGAATCCGGTGTCGCACGTCGGTAAGATCTACAATCTACTGGCACATCAAGCGGCGAACCGAATCGCTGCGACGATCGACGGGGTGGCCGAGGCCACCGTTTGGCTTTGTAGCCGCATCGGTCGCCCGCTCGATGATCCCTGGTCGGTCGCAGTGGAGTTGACGCTGCATGACGGAGCGCACCTCGCCGACTTGGAGCCGGCGCTACGGAGTCTTATGGACGACGAATTACGCCGTGTGCCCGAGTTGATCGGCCGCATGTCGCGCGGCGAACTCGCCGTCTGCTGACGAGGGCCTATTCCGGTTGTTCTGCAAGGATGCCGCCGGTCGCGAGTGCTTGAAACATGGCGCGCGACTTTCGAATCGTTTGAGTCGCGGAATGGAGAAGCTCATCGTGAGTCCGAGAGATTCGGGCCACGCCTTCGACCTGCGCCGCCATGCCGACTGCCGCCGCGATCCGTGGATAGATTTCCCACTCATCCATTCGCGGCAGAATGTGCTCCGGATGGAGTCCTCGGCTCGTCGCTGCCGCAGCTAGTTCCGCAGCCGCCGCGACGGCCATTTCTTCCGTAATGTTTCGAGCGCGTACGTCGAGAACGCCGCGGAAGATGCCCGGGAAACTGAGAGAGTTGTTCAGTTGATTGGGGAAGTCGCCCCGCCCGGTCGCCACGATGAAAGCGCCCGCCTCCTTCGCCGCTGCCGGCCAAATTTCCGGAATGGGATTAGCGCACGCAAAAACGATTGCGTCGCGGTTCATCGTCCCGACCCATTCGGGTCGAATCACCGCCGGCCCGGATGCTGAGAACGCAATGCACACGTCGGCGTGTCGCAGCGCCTCGGCGACGCCGCCCTCGATTTGGTCGCCGTTGGAGTCGCGACATATCCGCCATTTGTCGACGTACTTGGATTGTTGTTGCTCCACATCACGTCGTCGCCGATGCAAAATACCCGTGCGATCGCAGGCGATGACCGCCGCGGGTTGTACACCTGCCTTGACGAGCAGTCGGTACGTTGCGACGTTCGCCGCTCCCATGCCGATCATTGCGATTCGGACGTTGTTGAGTTGCTTATTCGAGATTTTCAGAGCGTTGGTCAAGGCGGCCAATACGACGGTGGCCGTTCCTTGTTGATCGTCGTGCCACACCGGAATACCCATGGTCGCACGTAAGCGATCGAGCACGGCAAAGCATTTTGGCTGCGCGATGTCCTCCAAATTGATGCCGCCGAACGACGGCTCCAGAATCGAAACGGTGCGTACAAGTTCGTCGGGATCTTTGGTTCGCAGACAAATCGGGACGGCATCAACGCCGCCGAGATACTTGAATAGCAGCGCCTTCCCTTCCATGACGGGAAGTCCCGCTTCGGGGCCGATATCGCCGAGTCCTAAGATGCGAGTGCCGTCGGACACGATCGCGATCGAGTTTCCCTTGTTGGTGTACTCATAGACCCGCTCAGGGTACTTCTGGATTTCACGGCATGGTGCGGCCACTCCGGGCGTATACCAAACGCCGAAGTCGGCAAAATCACGGATCGGACATTTGGTCGTGGTCTGTATCTTGCCGCGATAAAGGGCATGCAACCGGAGTGCGTCTTCGTCTGAACGCGGCAGTTTGTCTGACATAAGATGGTTGATCTGTTCTGAAGTCGGCGGATGTCTCGGAGTCGGACAATTGCAGCTTCAATGCCAACGGCTGCGGTTCTCAATGGACGAGCTTTATTAAAGCGTGATCAACGTGGTACGCCGTCGAGTGTGCCGCCACGGCCCAAGGCGCGCGATCTCGCACGGCGCTCGCATCGTTGCAGCAGTCGCGACGAAATTAGTAGCGTCAGAATAATTGGAAGCCGCTGAAATCAATTGGTGAGCGGAGTCCTTTCCACGATTGCCGGCTTAAGGCCTTTGGCGCCGAATCCGTCAAACGTCCGTTCGGGTCCACGAAGCATTGTCCGTCGCCGCCCACAATTTGCCAGATTTCTTCGCGTAGGTATTTACACGATGCACGCCGGCATTAGGCGGAATTACACAGCCTTGTCGTAAAAACTCTCCCGTTCAAAGCATTCGAATACGCGCATGAAGGTTCCCCCGGGAATTCGTGTGGGCCCCTGAGGCCGATGGCGGCATAGCGTTTGCTTTTTCGGTCGTTGATCCATGATCTGTATCTCGTAGTTGACGGCGATGTTTTTCGGCACTTGCGCAGGGAGTATCCCATGTCCCGACAAACAACGAGGAGTGCGAATGGACGCACCGGGCGTGAAAGCAGAGAATATCGACATCCGGATCAGCGACAATTTGCTCACGATTAGGGGCAAGCGCGAGGAAGACAAGGATCGTACGGACCACCGCATCGGGCCGACCAGGGGGCGCTCTCACGCACAATCGCGCTCCGTGCCCAGGTCGACGCCCGATATTGCGACGGTATCCTAACGGTCGCCACATCCAAGACGGCGGAAGCCCAAGCCCATATGCTTAAGGTGACGGTCTAAAGTTGCTCGATCGCCGCGGCATTTTGCATTGCGCGCCGCGCCGGCCCGTTGGGGACGTACGAGGCATTGCAACTCAATCTCGACTTCGTTGGTCCCTCTCATGGCGAATCGCATCTTCACGATCGCTCCTTATTGGGATGAAGCAACGAGTACTTGGGTCTTCGACGACGCCCTAGTCGGCCTTGTCGCCGAACCATTCGTCGCCGGCATTCCGGAGATGATCGACTCGCTCGTTCGTGAGATCCCGGAGGCCCGACGCGGATTTCGGTTGTTGTTTTCCGCGCATCCGTTCCCGGGTTACCAGAGGAGATTGCGCCGAATCGGCGAAGAGTTCGAAGGCTATTGGTATGCCGGCGACGATCCGCCGGGCAAAGGCTGGCTCTGTCCGGCGTTGTTCTGTTATTTCGACGTCGCACCGCCGGAACTGTATGTCAAGGCGGAGCCTGCGAGGAGCGTCGCGATGTGACCGACTCGATATCTCGGAGGTGATTTGTGGCTGCAATCGATTTCAATCGGCAGCGAGAACAACTCGTCGACCATGAGCTTCGACTGCTTGGGATCACGGACGAAGCCGTTCTGCACGCAATGCGGACCGTGCCTCGCGAGGCGTTTGTCTCGGAGGAGCTGCGTGAATTCGCTTACCGAAACGCACCGCTGCCAATTGGTCAGGGACAAACGATCTCGCAACCGTTGATCGTGGCGCAAATGGCCGAAGCCTTGGAGCTTTCTCCTCAGGATCGCGTACTGGAGATAGGCGCCGGTTCGGGTTATGCAGCCGCCGTGTTATCGCGAATTGCGCAGCAGGTTGTGACGATCGAGCGCCATCGCGAATTGGCGAAAACGGCGGACGTGCGACTCAAACAGCTAGGGTACGATAATGTCCGCGTGATTTGTGCCGACGGTACGCAAGGTTGCCCCGAAGAAGCTCCGTTCGATGCCATTGTCGTCGCGGCCGGCGGACCTTCCATCCCGCCGGCGCTCTTGAAGCAATTGCGCATCGGCGGTCGGCTCGTCATTCCGGTCGGCGAGAAGGAGTCGCAGCGGTTGGTCTGCGCGGTTCGACGCGGTAACGAGCAATTTGAGTATGAAGATTTGGGGGCGGTTCGATTCGTGCCGTTGATCGGCGAAGCCGGTTGGCAACCGGAAGTGGGACTCCCGCAGCCGCCGGCGCCGGCCGACGCGACGGCACGGCGACCGAGTCTGCCCGATTTGATTCGGGAAGCGGCCGAACCGTTTTCTTCGATCGAATCGGCCGATCTGCGGCCGCTGTTGGACCGCATCGGCGATTCGCGGCTTGTCTTGATCGGCGAAGCGACTCACGGAACGTCCGAGTTCTACCGTATGCGCGCTCGGATTACGCAGGCGCTCATCGAACAGAAGAACTTTGATTTCGTGGCGATTGAAGCAGACTGGCCCGACGCGTATCGCATTCACGATTTCGTCACGCACCGACAGCGGCCGGAGCCGCACGATTGGGAGGCGTTTTCCCGATTTCCGACATGGATGTGGCGAAACCAGGAAGTGCTGGATTTCATCCACAGGCTTCGCGATATCAACTTGAGCCGACGACAGTCGGAACGCGTCGGATTCTACGGACTTGACCTGTATAGTCTGTTCACCTCCATCCAATGCGTCCTGAAGTACCTCGACCGGGTCGATCCTCCAACCGCCGCCGCGGCTCGCATTCGTTACGGATGCTTGACGCCGTGGGAAGGAGATCCCGCCATGTATGGTCGAGCGGCCATATCGGGTAGGTATCGCAGTTGCGAAACGGACGCAGTCCGCATGCTCCAAGACATGCTGCGTCGACGTGTCGACGCCGCCGTCCGCGACGGAGAAGACCTGTTCGACGCCCAATTGAACGCTCAATTGGTCGCCGATGCGGAGCAGTACTATCGCATCATGTATCGCGGTTCGGACGAATCGTGGAATCACCGCGATACGCACATGTTCGACACGCTACGACGACTGCTTGATCGTTACGGCAAGGAAAGCAAGGCCGTCGTCTGGGAGCATAATTCCCATCTGGGCAATGCCGCTGCCACGCAGTTCGGGAAGCACGGTCAAATCAACGTCGGGCAACTCTGCCGAGAAGCGTTCGGAACCGGCGTCTATGCCATCGGCCAGGGAACCGACCACGGTACCGTCGCCGCCGCATCCGATTGGGAAGGGGCGATGGAGATCAAGCAGGTTCGCCCCGCACATGCCGAGAGCTATGAACGGATCATGCACATGTCGGAATTGGAAGCGTTTTTTCTGCCGCTTTCAAAGTCGCGCAACGCGCACTTGACGACGGCCTTGAAGGACCGGCGTTTGGAGCGGGCGATCGGAGTGATCTATCGGCCTGAAACCGAACGATTAAGTCACTATTTTGACGCCTCGCTTACCGAGCAGTTCGATGAATGGATTTGGTTCGACGAAACTTCACCGGTTCATCCGCTGACGACGCAACAGTCGGCCGAGCATGAGCCGCCGCATCCTTTTGCGATGATTGATCGATGAGCGCGCGTTCCGATGACGAATAACTTCGCATTGTCGCTGATGGAAGTATTTACCGAGGACACGAGGGGCTCGGGATAAGCCGCATCGCGCCGCAAACCTTGGACCGATGCGTATGCCGTTGCCGACGATCTTGGTTTCTATCGCGGCACGCGCGATAAGCGCGATAAGCGCGATAGGGGCGCTCGGTCAATTAGCGGCGTCGGCGGCGAAGAGATCGCCGCGGGAATCATACGAGCCTCGCGTCATCAAGAGAGACGCGCGGCCGACGGTTCGCGAAAAGATTCTATTGCGGCTCGCGCGGCAGACGGCGCGGGAACGGCGGTTCTTCCGAAGGGGGAATTTCCTCTTCGAACTCCAGCGCCCAATGCTCGCGGTCTTCTTGATTCGCGTAGTAGCGCAGCCAGACTTCGGGATCGCCCGAGGCGTCGGAACAGTCCCAATGGAGATACGATTGGGCCGAGTCGATCTTTTTCTCCGGCGACGGCAAAATATCGCGATAAACTAGGCAATAGAGCTGACGGTCGGTCAGGTGATCGGTGAAGTCGAGCACGATCCGTTTGTCGTAGAGCTTCTGCACGACGTCCCAAAGCGCATCGTGTACCTGCTCGTCGTCGAGCGTCTCGGGGCTCGGCAGCGCGAGCGGCGGATCGAACCATTGAGCGATCGGCAGTACGGGGGCATGTTCCCAAGCGAGCATGCTTTCCAGATACTCGTTTTCAACCTCGGTCGGCACTTCGCCCGAATCGATACGCGTGATCGCGTCGTCGAAGTAAGGCTCAAGAGCGTTGCGCAATTCCGCGTTGCGCAGAAGAGCGTCGAGGTCGTGCGAGGGGGTCGCGCCGAAGTCTGTCATGGTCATCGAGGGGAGCTGTTTCATCGGGGAGAAACGGGCCGATCAGTTCCACTGCCGAGCGGCTCGTGCGTGCTATTAAGAATCGACTCTACCAAGCGATGTGTGCGATTCAAGACACGGCGCGGGGTGAAAGCTTCAAACTTTTTTCGGTGCGTCGTACAACCGTCACGATCGTTACGGTTTTGCATGAAACGCCTAGAAATACGGCGTTTCAGCAGTCATTGCCGGCTACGCGGACCGATGAAAACAGCCGGGCATCGGAAGAACGCGGCATACCGAAGGCGTCGGCGGCGAATGCCGTCCGCCCGAATGGGACCGGTTAGGATCCTGACGCCTGATTCTTTTCTTGCTGCGTGATTTTTTCGATGCGGCGCGCGTGCCGGCCGCCGTCGAACGGCGTAGTCAGCCAGATCTCAACCATGCGGTGAATGAGCTTTTCGCCCAAAAGGTCGGCCGACAGGCAGAGGACGTTCAAATCGTTGTGTCGCCGGCTCATTTCCGCCGTGAGATCGTCGTGGCATGGGGCGGCGCGCACGCCCGAGTATTTGTTGGCGGCGATCGCCATACCGATGCCGGTGCCGCAAATGAGAATGCCGCGGTCGATGGCGCCGTTGCTTACCTGCGATGCCACGGCGCCGGCGATATCCGGGTAGTCAATCGCTTCGCAATCGGCCGGACCGGCGTCGACTCCTTCGTGGCCGAGTTGCTGCAATTGATCCAGAATGTGTTTCTTGATTTCAAAGCCGCGATGATCGCAACCGACTGCAATTTTCATAGCTACCTCAACTTTCCCATACAACACGGCCGTGACGGCGGAAGCCGGAGCGACCGTGCTAGGCCGGACTCGCGCCTAATAATTCGTCCACCCAACGTTCCAATTCGCCGCCGATTTGCGTCGCGCAGCGGCGATACGCTTCGATCGGTCCGCCGATCGGATCGGCGACGTCCCCGCCGTTACCGCAGAGTAGTTTGACGCGCGGCGCCGCATCGGGCCACTCGGCGACGATCGCGTGGCGATGCGAACGGGTCATCGTGATCAACAGATCGGCGTTGCGCACGAGCGCGTCCGTAAGCGGTTGACTTTCGTGCGTGCGTAGATCCAAGTCATGCTCCATCATCACGGCGTGCGCCTCGGCCGCCGCGCGGCTTCCCATCATTGCCGCGATGCCGGCCGACATGACGAGAAAGCCGCGATCTTCCAGCTCGTCGAG
This sequence comes from uncultured Pirellula sp., assembly GCA_964633125.1. Classification (GTDB taxonomy): domain Bacteria; phylum Planctomycetota; class Planctomycetia; order Pirellulales; family PNKZ01; genus PNKZ01. The sequence goes on from CAZWDN010000124.1 coordinate 12,365, forward strand.
CGAACAGCCGAGCCGCGCCGCCAAACATTTGCGAAACAGCGCTTCGGCCATCGGGCTACGGCAGGTGTTGCCGGTGCAAACGAACAGCACCATGGCGCTGGCGAGCCGCTTCAAGGTTTGTAACGAAACGACGCCGCTGCGAACAACCTCGAAGCCGGAGCCGTTTAAGTGCACGGCGCTCGACGGTTGCCCGAACCGGCTCGGTCCGTCGTCGATGATGAGTTGCACGCCGTCGCCGTGGCGCTCGACCACGTCGGCGGCGGTGACGGCATGGTTCGATTCCCCGTCGCCGGCGCCGACCATGACGATCGGCCCGGCCAACAAGCGAAGTACGTCTTGAATAATAGGGTGTGCCGGGACGCGCATGGCCAGCCGCCCTTCGCGGGAAACGGCTTCTTGCACCTTCGCAGGAAGCTGGCGCAGCAGACCGTCGGGATGATGATCGTCGATGATCAGCGTCACAGGGCCGGGCCAGCAGCGGCGCGCCAGCCTGCGGCCCAAAATGCTCATGTTAGGAACGTAATCGAGCGAATCGTCGGCGCTCTTTACCGCCAAAGTCAGAGGCATTTTAGGATCGATGCCCGCCATCTGACGCAACCGCAAGACGGCCTTCTCCTGCAAACCGCCGGCTGCGAGTACGTACACCGTCTCGGTAGGAAACGCGACAATGCAACCCTCGGCGAGCGCTTGAACCGCGAGGTGCACGACGTCGCGCGTGTCTTCGGTATTTTGCAGGTCGATGACGCGAGGAGGCATGCGGCTTCCGGCCGGGCCAAGTGTTGAATAGGAGCGAAGCGACCGCGCTACGGCTAGCGACAGACGCACTCCGCGGCCGCCTCCCGAGTCCTAACTCTCAAGAAATTAGGCACTTAAGTATAGGAATCG
>CAZWDN010000125.1:0-13201 GCA_964633125.1 uncultured Pirellula sp.
TGCCATGGAATCCACTACCTCGCGAATGCTAAAGTGAAGGGGCGCGGCGGTTTAATGCACTAGCGACGGTCTACTGGCCGCGTCGCCGGCGGGAAACTCGCCTCGTGTCGATCGGAACGTACGGGTTTCGGAAATCCTATCGAATAGTCGCTGCGTGCCCGTGGCCGGAGGTCCGACTTATCGGTCGAGCGACGTCGGGTCGAAAGTAAACGAGACAGTCTAAGAATCGCACTTCCGACCGTCAATGGTCCGCGGCCGGGGGTGCGACTGTGACAAACCGTGCCCCGCAGGCCGTTTAGGATCGTTTCAGCCCGCCGCTAAGCGAGGCCTCGCGATTCGTTCAGGACGGCCGTTACGCCGACGGCCCCGTTGATTTTTTGCCGGTTTGCCGCCAAAAAGAGCCCTCCACGAGTTGCCGACCACCGTTTCACGGAACGCGCGACGCTGTTAAGTTGGGGATGTTGGAATGGTATTTGCCGCAAGAATCGCTTCGAACCAAGCCGCCCCCGTCGTTCGCGATCCGGTGTGGGCCCATTGGGCCCAAGCCGCCGTCGCCGTGATTTGCCGCCCGGTCGACCTCTGATGCACACCCCGCTACGACCCAACGCCGACGAACCTCCGCACAGCGGCGCCGCCCGCGACGGATTCTCCGTTCGCATGGTCAATGATCTGGTCAAGGACCTGGGGGAGCCGAAGCCCTGGATCTATTGGACCGATCTCCTCGTTTCCTGGTCGGTCGGCTACGCGGCGTTCCTTGTTTACGTCTGCTCCCCGTCGATAGCTTGGAAACTCCCCGGTCTCGTGGTTTCCGGCTTGGCGTTCTACCGCTGCTCGATGTTCATCCATGAGCTCCAGCATTTGCGCGAAGGAACGTTTCGCGCGTTTAAGACGGTGTGGAATCTGATCTGCGGCATCCCGTTTCTCATTCCGCAATTCACCTACGGCGACCATCGTGGTCACCACGTCAATCGTGAATACGGCACGGCCGATGACGCCGAGTATCTGATGATCGTGCAAAAGCCGATCGCGTCCGCGCTTTACATGCTCACGCGCGTCTTTTGGTTGCCGCCCGTATTTTTCTTTCGCTTTCTGCTCCTCACGCCGCTCACATGGATCCACGCCGCCATTCGCCGCTGGGTCTGGCAATATCCGAGCCGCGGCCCGGCTGTGAACCTCGTGCGCAATCACTATGTGCCCAACTCGCGCGAAGAGCCGTATTGGCGAATGCAAGAGGCGGGGTGCTTCGTTTACCTTGTCGGGTTAACGACGTTGTTGGTAACCGGCGTGTTGCCGTGGTCGTTTCTATTGCACATTTACGTGCTCAGCGTCTTCATGATTTCCGTCAGCCACATGCGGACGATCACCTCCCATCGGTTCCGTAACAACGGCGCCGAGATGACGTACCTGGAACAGCTTTTCGACAGCACGACCATCCCCGGCCACCCGATTCTCACGGAGCTCTGGTGCCCGATCGGTCTGCGCTGGCACGCGTTGCACCATATTTCGCAGACGCTGCCGTATCACAATCTCGGCATCGCGCATCGCCGGCTCATGGCCGCGCTGCCGCCGGGCACGCTCTACCATGCCACGATTCGCACCGGGCTGTTTCATGCCCTTTACGACGTTGCGCGCACGATTTGGCGCACGAATCGTCGGATGCGCATCGTGCAGGCAAAGCAACGTCGCGCATCGGCCGCGGCGGCAGTCGATTCGCATTCCGCCGCCCTAAATTAGGCTGCGTGCGATGACCGCTCCTTCTTTTCCGAGCGACGTAGAACTCGCGGTCCGCGCCGCCGCCGAAACGCTCATCGCCGAACTTCAAGGCGTCGAACGATCCGCCGACTTCGACGCCTCGCAACATCGCATCGACCTGGCGCTCGATCGTTGCCTCGCCGCGCTTTCGGCAACCGGGCTCCTCGGCAAAGAAAACCAAGGCCCGAGCCAGACGCTCTGGAAAATCGCCGGGGATCGGCTCATACGGGGCGATCTGCAATGGCGGGCCCGCTCGAAGCCTCGCGGCTATGCGGGCGATTTCGAAATGCAGGCCGATTTTTGGCGCCGCCGCGAATCCAGCGATCCCCTGGGGCGGTTCTTCGACCGCTATTTTTTGAAGCAGCAGGCGGTCGAAGCGGTCCGCGCGCGCATGGATTTGGTCGCCGACGCGATTGCCGAGCGGTGCGCAGCGGCGCAGGCCGACGAATTCCGCGTCGTCAGCATCGGCAGCGGACCCGGCATCGATCTCGAGCAAGCGGCGCTTCGTCTCCAACCCGACGATCGCCGTCGCCTGCGCCTCACGCTGGTCGATATCGATGAGCAGGCGCTCGATTTCGCGCGGTCTCGCTTGGAGTCGGTCGTCGCGCCGGAGCAGGTTCGCGCTTACCGAGAGAATCTCGCGCGTCTGACGCGCGGTCGTCGCGGAGCGGAACTCCTCGCCGGGTGTGATTTTCTGAGCTGCGCCGGGTTGTTCGATTATCTCGAAGTACCCGAGGCCGCGGCCATGCTGCGGCTGTTCGCCGCGGCGTTGCGCCCCGGCGGTGTTTTGTACGTCGGCAACTTTGCGCCCCATTGTACGACCCGCGCCTATATGGAGTGGATCGGCAACTGGTACCTGATCTATCGCACGGCCGACGACTTGCATCGACTTGCCGCCGCCGCCGATTTGCCCGCCGCCAAGACGTGCGTCGCCGCCGAACGAACCGGCGCGGACTTATTCTTGCGGTATGAAGCCGCTGCCCGGTAATCGTCGGGCGTTTCGCGATAGTCGCCGCCTATCGTTACCATAGTTCGATTGTCTTGGACGATTCTCCGCCTCGCTCCTATCCTGATAAAGCCGAACGACGGACGCCAGCACGGGAGCGAGCTCGCGATCCGGCGGCAGGGGGTTGTGTTCCCCGCCGGAAACGGAAAAATCAGTCCCGTACCACGACGTCCGACTTTATCGAATTACCGTTATTCCCAATAGAGGAGCGTTTACGATGCTTTTTGTCGGCCAGCAGTTCCCCAAGTTTAAGTGCCATGCCAACGTCGGTCCGAACGCGGAATCGCTCACCACGATCACGAACGAATCGGCCAAGGGAAAGTGGAGCGTATTCATCTTCTATCCGAAGGACTTCACCTTCATTTGCCCGACCGAACTGGTCGACTTCAACAAGCGTTTGAAGGACTTCGCCGATCGCGACGCCGTGGTCTACGGCGCCAGCACCGACAACGAATACTCGCACCTCGCTTGGTGCCAACAGCACTCGGACCTGAAGAACTTGAAGTACCCGTTGCTCGCCGCGCAAAAGCTGTCGACCGATCTGGGAATTCTGGACCCGAACGAGAGCGTCTGCCTTCGCGTGACGTACATCGTCGATCCTAACGGCGTGATCCAATGGGTTTGCGCCAACGCGCTGAGCGTCGGCCGTAGCACGGAAGAAGTGCTCCGCGTGCTGGACGCGCTGCAATCCGACGAACTTTGCCCCTGCAACTGGAAGAAGGGCGACGCCACGATCAAGGTGTAGCTTCGCCGCTGGACGCAACGACGCATTAGCCCCCGGCGAGCCGCCGGGGGCTAATGCGATTTCAATGAATTCTTTTTGAGCGAAGACGAATGTCTACCGATGCCGCGTCCGCCGTGGATACGTTGCTCGCGCCGCTTCCCGACGCCTGCAAAGATCTGCGCTTGAACATATCGACGATGCTCCGCGGCTCCGGCGTCGATCAACCGACGACGTATTGTTCAGCGATCGCCGTGGCGTATTTCGTCGGCGCAAAAGCTTTGGCCGAAGCGCTGCGAGCCGATTCGGCGTCGCTGCTTTCGGCGGAAGAAACGACGGACGCCGAGGCGGCCGCCGCGCTGATGGGTATGACCACGGTCTATTACAAATCGCGCGAATTGCTCGGCAAGCCGACCTACGGCCAAATGCGCCCGAGCTTGCGTATGAATCGCATGATGAGCCCCGTCTCCCGGCAGCGGTATGAAGCGGCGTCGTTTGCCTGTGCGGCCGTCGCCGCCTGCCCGGCCTGTTTGCAGTCGCACGAGGCAAAACTGCTCGAAACCGGCCTCTCGGAAGCGGCCGTGCATGATCTCATTCGGCTCGCCGCCGTGGTCCACGGCGCGTCGATCGCCTTGGGAATCGTGAATTAGCGCCGGCGGTTGTTGTATCGGCCGGCCGATCGGCGACAATCGTCGCCATGCGACGCCAACGGTTATTCTTCGTGATCGGTACCCGGCCCGAGGCGGTGAAGCTGGCCCCGCTCGTGCGGGCATGCCGCGCACTGCCCGACGAGTTTGAAACGATCGTCTGTCTTTCCGGGCAGCACCGCGACCTCGTGACGCCGCTGGTGGAGTTCTTCGACCTCCGTCCGGCGTGCGACCTGCAAGTCATGTCGGCCAATCAAACGTTGGCGGAATTGGCGAGCCGATGCCTTCGCAAGGTCGACGACGCGCTCGCACAATATGAGCCCGACTTCGTCATCGTGCAAGGAGATACGACGACGGCGGTCGCCGCGGCCGAAGCTGCCTTCTACCGACGATTGCGCATCGTGCATGTGGAAGCCGGCTTGCGCTCCGGCGATCTCGGCGCGCCGTTTCCCGAAGAGTTCAACCGCCGTGTGGTCTCGCTCGTGGCGACGTTGCATTGCGCCCCGACCGAGCGCGCCGCCGCGGCCTTGCGTCAAGAAGGGGTGCGCGCGGAACAGATTCGTGTGACGGGCAATACCGTGATCGACGCGCTGCTCTGGACGGCCTCGCGGCAGCGTGTCGCCGAAAGCTCGAGTACAGGCCTGCGCGGCGGCGGTCGCCGGCTCAACGGCGATAGCTTGGCGCCGGCGACGGCGCCGTACGAAGTGAAAGCGGGCGAGCACGTCGTCGTCGTCACCGCCCACAGACGCGAATCGCTGGGGGAAGGGCTCACGGGCATTTGCGCCGCCGTGCGCCGGCTCGCCGGGGCCTTTACCGACTGCCGCTTCATCTGGCCCGTTCATGCGAACCCGAAGGTGCGCACCCCGGTCGAAAAAGCGTTGTCGGGCTTGTCCAACGTGCAACTCATTCCGCCCCTCGACTATCCCGACTTTGTGCGGCTCCTGGATTTGTCGACGTTGGTATTGACCGACTCCGGCGGCGTGCAGGAAGAGACCCCGTCGCTCGGCAAGCCGGTGCTCGTGCTGCGCGACACGACGGAAAGGCCGGAGGGGATCGAAGCAGGCTGCGCGGAGCTGGTCGGCACGAACCCGGCCCGAATTGTCGCCCGGGCGACGCATTACCTGGAAGCGGCGCGTCGCGGAGTTCGGCCGCCGCCGGTGATCAACCCTTACGGCGACGGCCATGCCGCGGAACGCATCGTCGCCTGGATTCGCGAAGCGGCTCAATAGAGTTTGTTCGTGTGTCGCTGCCGGACAAGCCGGCAGCGGCACATGTCGTTCGATCACTTCACGATCGTCTTGTAGTAGTCGATCGAACGTCGCAGACCTTCTTCGAAGTCGACTTCCGGCTCGTAGCTCAAGAGCGACCGGGCCAGCGTGATGTCGGCCAGGCTCTCGCGCACGTCGCCGACGCGGGCGGGTTCTAATTGCGGCTGGACGTTGGTTCCTAGGAATTTATTGAGCAGTTCGAGCAACGTCAGCAGCGTCGTTGCGCGGCCGTCGGCCATGTTGATGATGCGGCCGGAGATGCCGGGGGAGTCGGCCGCGAGCAAATTGCCGCGCACGACGTTGGCCACGTAGACGAAATCACGCGATTGGCGGCCGTCGCCGTAGAGCACCGGGCGACGTCCGGCGAGCAGCGCCGTGATGAACAGCGGAATCACCGCCGAGTAGGGACTGTTCGGATCTTGCCGCGGCCCGAAGACGTTGAAGTAACGTAGGCCGACGGTTTCGATGCCGTACGTCGCCGCGAACGCTTGGCAGTAGATTTCGCCGGCAAGTTTCGCCGCGGCATAAGGAGAGATCGGCGACGGCAGATCGGTCTCGCGTTTGGCGCTGGTCGGCTGATTGCCGTAGGCGCTCGAACTGGCGGCGTAGACCAAGCGACGGACGCCGGCCTTGCGCGCGGCGTCGAGCACGCACACCGTGCCGGTGACGCAGGCCGCGTGCGAGGCCAACGGGTTCTCGACGCTCGCCGGGACGCTCGCGAGCGCCGCTTCATGGAAGATGCAATCGACGCCCGCGACGGCGCGCGAAACGATCGCCGGGTCGGTCGTGTCGCCTAGAAGAAACTCGATGTCGTTGCGCCACGGGGCAAGGTTCGCGAGGTTGCCCATGCTGAGGTTGTCGAGCACGCGTACCCGATCGCCGCGCCGCACGAGCGCTTCGACGATATTCGAGCCGATGAACCCGGCCCCGCCGGTAACCAAGAACAAGCGTTGTGCCATGAGCGATCTCCCCGGCGAAATGCGGCCAATCCCCGTAGAAACGTAGCATACCGGGTTCCAGGGGCGGTCGTTCGACGACCGAATGATCGTCGCCGGCACTGCCTGCGAGCGGATCGACCCGCACAATCGGTATTTACCGGGTCGTCGCGGCTTGGGTACTCTTACTCGGCCCCCGGGTTTTTGGTTCGCGGCTTCTTGTCGCAAGGATGCGGCGCATGACAACTTTTGCCGGTCGCTGGTTCGTCGTTTTTGCGCTGACGCTCATCGCCGCAACGGCGCGCGGCGAAGATTTTGCCGTCGAGAACTCCGTCTTCGAGGGGAAACGAAAACTCGGGGGGAGTCAGACGATTTTCCTCGACGGTAAGGTCTACGATTTCCTCGCCGACTCGAGCGAAGCGGCCGTGTTTGATCTGGCGGCGGGGCGCGTCGCGCTTTGTGATTCGACGCGACGAGTTCGCACGGAGCTGACGACGCAAGAACTGGCCGACTTCGCGATGCGGTTGCGCGAGCGAGCGCTTGCCGGCGGCTCGGAATTCGTGAAATTCGCGGCTCAGCCGACGTTTGCACAGAAACTCGATCCGGAGACGAACGAGATCGTGCTGAGTAGCGATCTGCTCACGTATCGCGCGGCGGCCGCGGCGCCGAAGAACGCCGACGTGTTGCGCAGCTACCAAACATTCATTCACTGGCAAACGCAATTGAATGCGATCGTGAATCCCGGTGCTCCGCCGCCGCAAGCGCGCCTGATGCTCAACGACGCGTTGGCCGCCCGCCAACTATTGCCGCAGCGCATCACGATGCATCGTTCAGCGCCGCTGCCCGGCACGGGAAAGACGTTGCGAGCCGAGCACGATTACCAATGGCGCGTGAGTGAAGAACAGCGCCGACGCGTGGCGGAACTGGATGTTCTGCGAAGCGACTATCGGCTGGTGCCGATTGGGGAGTATTTGCAGGCCGCGAATTTGCCGACAGGCAAATAGTCGTGCGGATTTTGCCGCCGGGCCGACCGTTAGGCCGCCGCTTTTTTTGCGGTTTCAGCGGTTTTTCTTGGGTTCTAAATTCCGCGTGTTAAACTCCTAGTATAGGGGGTGTGTTCGTGTCGCCGCGCTTTTTGTCGGACGATCGAACGCCCCGTGAGTTCGCGGAGCTGCGCGATGGGGCGACGACATCTCAATGACTGGCGCAGGGGCCGGATCTGTTTGGCTCTGTTGTTGTGTGTCGGCGCTGCAAGTGTGTTGTGCAAGGCGTCGGTCACGCGCGCCGCGGTGACCGCCCGTGACGACTCGACCGCCCAACTGCGCGCCGATGCCGAGTCGATTCTACGAATACAGTTTGACGCCGAGGCGACGGCGCGCGCCTTGAAGTTTTTGGAACTCACGAAGCGGCGCATCTGGGGCTACCACGCCGACAACGGCGAGCATCGAGCTTACGAAGGGGCGTACGAAGCGGAGGTCGTGCGGAGCAACAAGCCGTGCCTTTTGTTCAACTCGCGAAACTATGTGCCGATCGGCCAATTGGACGCGCAAGCCGCGGCGGACTTGGCGGAGATCGGCAAGCTTCGGCTCGCGCTGAAGCAGGACTACTTGAAGCTGAACGCAGAACTGCAACGTCGCCAAGCGGCGGCCATGGAAGTGCAGCGTCAGGCGGAGTTGCAGCGACAGGCGGAATTGGACAAGTTGAAAACCCGCCGGGCGCGATTGCTTGTCGATACAGGCCTGCAAGTGAACGAAGCCGGCGTGCCGCGTTTGTTGAATTTGAGCGCCGGCGAAGTGTTCGAAGTCGTCGGTGATTCTCCGACGGAGTTGCTCCTTTTGATCGGCGGCAAGTCGGTGCCGGTCGATCGCCGACGCTGCGAAGAACTGCAACCGACCGTGGTACTCCGACCGATCATGCCGGGAGGCGCGGATTTTGGCGCACCGGCGGTCGTCGCGCCGAAGCTCGATTGCCGGATCGGATCGTACCAATTTCTCGACGGACGTGCGGCTTTACAGGTCGAAGCCGTGGCTTTGGGCGGCCTAGCCGATAGGTATCAGGTTCAGGTCGGCGAAGTGCTGGAACGGGTCAACGATATGGCCGTCGGCACGCTAGACGACTACCGCATCGCGAGTACGCGCGCCGGCGGCGGGTTGAAGCTGGTGTTGTTCAACCCGGCCTTGGGGCGAAGTCGAATCGTCGAGATTCCGCCGCCGAACGCCGCCGTGCCGCTGGGGATCTTCGGCCGACCCGACGAACGCGGAGAATTCGTCATCGACGACGTGCTTGACGGCAGCATCGCCGCGCAATTGGGACTGAAACGCAACGACAAGTTGCTTCGCGTCAACGAAGTGCCGATTTCCACGGAGGCGCAGGTGCGGCAAGCGGAAGCGGTGTCCGGAGGCCGGTTCCGCCTGCGCGTCGTGGTCGACGGTCGCCCCAAGTCGCTCGTATATCCCTAACGGCGGGATTCTCCATAATCCGAGTTCGCCGACTTCTTTGCTTTGGGCAAACACCGCGGTTACGATGGCGAAGCAGTCGAATTGCTTCCTGCCTTTCTCATTCCCGCCGTGAGGTTTGCCGTGATGTTGCGCTGTCGCCGAGGATTGCTGATCGCCGCGTTCGGGGCCCTTTGTCTATTCTCGTCGCGTTCATTGGTGGCGGGCGGGAAGATCACCCTGGAAGCGCGTGATAAGAATATTCACGGGATCGCCGTGCTAATCGACGGCAAACTGTTCGCCGACTATGTGATCGGCAACGCACCCAAGCCGTTCGTTTGGCCGATCGTCGGGCCGACGGGCAAGGAGATGACTCGGGCGTACTCGACGAAGTGGGTCGACGGCGAAAAAACCGATCACCCGCACCAACGCTCGTTCTGGTTTACGCATGGCGACGTGAATGGCGTGGATTTCTGGGCGGAAGCTCCCGGCGACGGCAGCCCGTTGAAGGACGCCAAGCCCGGCCATCCGCAGTTCTCCGGGCACGGGTCGATCGTGCATCGCGAATACGTGAAGAACGAAGTAGTCGACGGCGCGGCCGTCATCCAAACTCGCAATGATTGGGTTTCACCCGCGGGCAAGAAAATGCTCGAAGATGAGCGGACGCTGACGTTCCGCGACCTGGGGCACGCTCGCGCCATCGACTTCGACATCACCTTGAAGGCGACCGCCGGCGATGTGCATTTCGGCGAAACCAAGGAAGGCTCGTTCGGCGTTCGCGTGCCGACGACGATGGACGTCGATCACAAGCCCGAGGGGGGCAAGATCGTGTCGAGCGAGGGAATTACGGACAAAGACGCCTGGGGTAAACGAGCCGCGTGGGTCGACTACAGCGGCAACGTCGGCGGAGAAAAGCTCGGCATCGCCGTGATGAACCATCCTTCCAGCTTCCGCTTTCCCACGCGATGGCATGTTCGCACCTACGGCTTGTTTGCCGCGAATCCGTTTGGCGCAACGAGCTTTGATAAAGACACGAAAGACGAGAGCGGGGCGACGATTCGCTCCGGTGACTCGATCACGTTGCGCTACCGCGTGCTCTTTCACAAGGGCAATGCGGAAGAGGCCGGGATTGCGGCGGCGTTCAAGGAATACTCGGCCGCGAAGTAAATGGGATTCGCCATGGGTCGCGCATGTAAGACCATTTTTTTGGCGCTGATTTGTCGCATGGCCGCGGCCGCGGATGCGCCCTCCGTTGAGCAGGAAACTACGCCGCTGTCGATCGCTCGTTATGTGGCGGTCGACAACGTCTGTGCGTGGCCCAATCTGACGAAGCTTCCCGACGGCGCTATTGCGGCGGTGATTCATAATCGCCCGGCGCATGGGCAGATGGAAGGCGATGTCGATTGTTGGGTAAGCACCGACGGCGCGCTGTGGGAGCTTCGGGGCAAACCGGCGCCAAACGAGCCGCATACGATTCGGATGAACGTCGCCGCAGGGCTCGCCAAGAACGGCGACTTGCTCGTGATTTGCTCCGGCTGGACCGATGAAAAGCAGCCGGAGCGACCAAAGCAGTCGGCGTTTCGCGACGCCGTTGTCAGTAGTTGGGTCTGTCGCTCCGCCGACGGCGGCAGAACATGGACGCAGCACAAGTCGTTCCCCCGCGCCGAGTCGGGGTGGACGCCCTACATCCCGTTCGGCGACATTTGGGTCGGCGACGACGGGGCTCTTCACACTTCCTGTTACGGCGGGCGCTTGCTCACGCCGGAGAAGAATTACAAGACCGACGGCTACCGCGCCTGGCACTTCCGTAGCGACGACGATGGTCGCACCTGGTCGAACGCTTCCGTGATCGGCGCCAAGCATAACGAGACCGATATCTTTCATCTCGGCGGCAAGCGCTGGTTGGCGGCTGCGCGAATTGATGCCGTCGAGCTGTTTCGCAGCGACGACGACGGCGCCACATGGCAAGGTCCGCAGCGTGTAACCGGACGCAACGAGATCAACGGCCATCTCATGCGTTTAGCCGATGGACGACTGCTCTTAAGCTACGGTTGTCGCGTCAAAGATCGCTACGGCGTGCTCGCGAAACTGAGCTCCGACGAGGGCCGGACCTGGGGCCCGCCGATTCGGCTCGTGAAGAGCCTGGAAAGCGACTGCGGCTACCCGAGCAGCGTCCAGCGGGCTGACGGCCGAATCGTCACGGCTTACTACGCCAAGCGCGTCGAGAATCACGAGCGCTACCACATGGGCACGGCCGTTTGGGAAGCCCCGCCGCCGGAAAATTCGGCGCATTAACACGGTCCGACTCCCCGCGCCTTGTCGTCGGCTCGCATGAGCGGCAGTCTCTGCCGTACGCGATTTCGGGGGTTCGCAGCCTCCGGCCGACGGATCCTGAAATGCATGAGCCCGTCGCCGTTACCGACCGGCGGGACCTTTAATACTTTTCTGCGCGCCCTACTTCAGCGACTATAAATTTCGCAAAGCAAGTAGATTGCCAGGCTTGCCGATAGCTCTCTTTGTCAATGAGCTGATTGTCATCCCAGATTGCCCGCTCGACCCAATCAATTCATTCGGAGGGGTTCTAAGCATGACCGGCAGTGAGTGCGGACTGCAAAACCTGGAAGAGTTACGAGCTTACGTCTACGAGGTGCTTTGTCAGCGAGAGAGTTTGGAACGAGGGGCGTTCCATATGTCGGAGCAGATTCTGATTCGCAGCGGTTCGGCCTGCGGGATGCATTTTTGCCTTCATGGTCCTCGCGCGGTGATGATCACCGCGATCTGGGAAACCAAGCAAAACTCGATCCTTTTCTACGATTCCACCGGCCTGCGATTTCAGAAGACCCGCTTGGTAGCCGCCCCGCAATTGGAAGCCGTCGCCGCTTAGCTTGTGAGAAAACGGATTGACTCCGAGTTCGGCAAGTAGTATACATAAATCCACTAATCACCAACTGTACATGGAGGTCGGTTCCATGCTCGTATTGTCCCGCAAAGAGAACGAACGGATTCGTTTGGGCGACTCGATTGTTTTGACCATCGTCCGCGTGTCGGGCGACAAGGTTCGCCTCGGCATCCAGGCTCCGCCCGATGTGCTGGTGCTGCGAGACGAATTGGAGACGTTCGCCGCGACCATTCCCGCTTCGGCGATGCCGGTCGGGGCGATCGATGCGGCTCGGGCCGTCGCGTAACGCCTCTGCCGCCGGTTCGAATAGTCGTCTTCTCCCGGGGCGGAGTCGTTGAAGACTCCGCCCCTAAGGGTAACCCGAGGGTTGGGGGCCCTGGCAACGCCGAACCCCGTCTGGAGCGTTGCCCCGAAATTCTTTGCCGCAATTTGGCGGCGTGCAACTGCTTGCATTGCAAGGATTTGCGAATTAGTTTGAGTTTCTGGTGCGGTTTCTTGGAAAATGGTCCGTAACCGAATGCCGGCAGCGGCCAATTTCCCTGTGTAACGCACAATTCGACGCCCGGACACCAAGCAAACCCCACCAGATCGCCTCTTGCGGTCTCTGTTTGCTCCGGAAATCGAATCGCCGGATCGAGCCAGTTTCGTGCTTGGTCTGTTCCGGCGAACCTGCCCAATACCACCCAGCATTTGAGTCCTTTTGCTTTGCCTTGAGGGAGATGGATTTATGAAGAGCTACATGCCTAGCCGTCGCGATTTCTTGACGGTGGGAGCCGTCGCCGGTGTCGGCCTCGCGCTGCCGGACCTGTTCCGCATTCAAAGCGCTCGCGCCGAAAAGAAGAACTACGACTTCTTGGAAGCCAAGGCGAAGAGCGTCATTCATATCTATCTTCCCGGCGGTTGCGCTCACCAAGAAACGTGGGATCCGAAGCCGTTCGCTCCGATCGAATACCGGGGCGATCTGAAGCCGATCAACACGAAGGTGGCCGGCACCCAGTTCTCCGAGTTCATGGTCAAGACGGCGGAAATCGCCGACAAGATCTGCGTCATTCGCTCGATGACCCACGGCGAAGCCGCTCACGAACGCGGTACGCACAACATGTTCACCGGCTATCGTCCGAGCCCGGCTCTGCAGTATCCGAGCATGGGCAGCGTGGTCAGCCACGAATACGGCCCACGCAACAACCTGCCGCCGTACGTCGCCATTCCGAACCAGGCGAACGAATTCGCGGGCACCGGCTACCTGAGCTCGTCGTTCGCTCCGTTCAGCCTCGGTTCCGATCCCGCCAGCGGCGGCTTCCAAGTTCGCGACCTTACGCTGCCCAACGGCGTCGACGATGCCCGGTTCTCGCGTCGTCGCACGGCTTTGGATGCCGTGAACGCCTACTTCCATGCCAAGGAAAAGTCCGACGCCATCGATGCGATGGACACTTTCTACGATCGGGCCTACAGCCTCATCAGCTCGAAGGAAGCTCGCGAAGCTTTCAATATCAACGCGGAAAACGCCGCGCTGCGTGATGAATACGGCCGCAATGAAG
>CAZWDN010000126.1:0-2676 GCA_964633125.1 uncultured Pirellula sp.
AACGGAAGTCGCGACCCCAGACGGTGCGAAACGCCGCGCCGCCGTCGCAGAGATCCCGCTTCGCGTACGGTCGGGCCAAGACCTCGGCGTCGAAACAATCGGTGTCGGAGCGTTCGGGGCAGCTATGCGACACGAATACCGTTTGGCCGATCCGCGCCGCCAAGGGGCAACTGGCGATGAATTCCATCGCCGCGGCCCGAACGGCGTCGGCCTGGTCGCCGTAGGCGGCCTTCATGCCGAGGCGAAACATCACGTTGAGCATCTTCCGCGACTTCATGATCGGAAAGTCGGTGAGTTCGGAAAGCTCGTGATTCGACAACAGAAAATGAAACCGCTCGGGATAACGCACCTTGAGCTTGGCGACGTCTTCCAGCATGCGATGCGACATGCAGCCGCCGTCGGCGTAGGTCGGTCCGCCGTGGCAGACCTCCTGCATGATGAGATGGCGGCGCGGGTTCCGCTCGAGATCGGCCAGCGCGAGGATGGCGTCGTAGTTGCGGCGGTTGCCGTGCAGGTCGGCGCTCACGAGCACGTCGGCGGCGTTGTCGGCCGTGAAGGTGAGCACGTTGCCGACTCGGGCCGGCGTCGCGCCGTTCAACTCGGTCGCCTGCTGAAAAGCGGCGATCGCAGCGACGGCGTCGAGCACGGGATCGGCGGTAGAACTCATATCGGCCAAATTAACAGTGCCGGGCGCGAGCGACAAGATAGGACGCACGGCTTAGCCCCGTCGGCCGCGACGGCCGTGCGGCGGGGTTTCCGACGCCGCGTGGCCGCGGCGGCTAAGCAAAGGCGAATTTTCCACTCCTGTCGCTCATCGCTAGTCTCCCGTCTTACTGAGCACGCAACGCAACCCGACGGCGTCGTCGCGGAGCGTCACATCGGCACGGCGACGGGACGCGCTGCCGAGTTGGTCGGCCTTGTCTTTCCAACTGCCGCTGCGCAAAACCCCATCCTTCGCGGTTTTGTCGCCGGCGGCGCTGCGGTACGGCCGGCCGTCGGGCGGGAGCTGCGCGACGTCGGCTTGCCAATCGTCGGCGCACCATTCCCAGAGGTAGCCGTGCATATCGTAGAGCCCCCACGGATTGGGCGCTTTCGCGCCGACGGGCGGATCGTTGCCGGCGGCGTTGCCCGTGTGCCAACCGTGGCGGTCGAGCAAGGCGACGTCGTCGCCGAACGAGTAGTAGGTCGTGGTGCCGGCCCGCGCACAGTATTCCCATTCCGCTTCGCTCGGCAGGCGCACGACTTGATCGTCGTTGATGAGCTTCGCCGCGCGGAGCTTCGCGGTGACGCGCTTGCAGAAGTCTTCGGCTTCGGCGCGCGAGAGCATCTCGACGCTGTTGCGCGGACCTTGCCAACGGCTGGGGTTGGCGCCCATCACCGCTTGCCACAGGTTCTGCGGTACTTCGTACTTGGCCATGGCGAACGGGCGCGCGAGCTTCACGCGGAGCACGCCGCCGACGCCGTCGGCCGTGAGCGCGCCGAGCGAAGCTTCGGCCGGAAACTTGCCGACGCCGGGAGTGACGGCGACGAACTCCTCGCGGAAGGTTTTGAGCAACGCGAGTTCATCGGCCGCGGGGGGCGCGGGCTGATCGACGGCGAGCAAGGCGAGAGTCAGAAGAAGTGCGTTCATGGTGATAGCAACGATGGGAATGCCAGGGGGCGGAAACGGGTCGGCCGGTACATGGTAGCGAATTCGGCGCGTTAAGCTGCCCTTGCCGGCGGGGAATTTGACGGTTGTGCGGGCTCTGCGGGCGTCGGCGGGGCCACGGAATTTCTTGAGTGATTTTGCAATTTTCTAAACCATTTGTGGGCTATGTTTTAGATGGGTCTCATTTCGTCCGTGTGAATCTGTACGGTTTGCACGCCGACGTGGGATTTCGCACATTGCAAGTAGGGCACTTCGCGACGCACTGCGTGGGGTCGTGCCCGACGCCTCTCTCAGGGACTCGAGAGGCGGAAGTTTGCGAGGAGGAGTTAGTCGTTTCGCGAGCGCCGGCAATGAAGCCGCGCGAACGGAGCGCTTTCGACTCGCGTATTTCAATTACGGCACGGACGCTCGCGAACGCGCAGCGGTACCGTCGCTAGGAAGCCGGCGCGGTGCGGCAGGCGGTTCGCCGAAGGTCGCCGTTATCCACATCGATCCGTTGTGTTGAGGTCTCGCCGTTATGAAATTCGCCTACTCGTTCGTGGCCGTGCTCGCCGCCGGCGGCACCGCGCTGGGCCAGCAACCTTGTTCGTCGTGCGCTCCGACCGCCGCCGTGCCGACGCAAGTGTATCGTCTCGAATACCAAACCGTTTACGACGAGCGCCCGTTCACGGCGTATCGCCTGGAAAACGAAACGGTGTACGAAGAGCGCGAAGTGACGAGCTATCGTCCGGTCTGGGAAACCCAGATGCGCGAGAAGCGCTACACCGTCGCCAAGCCGATTTACGAAACCTCGGAACGGGAAGAGCGCTACACGGTCGAACGGCCCGTGTATGAAACGCAAATTCGCGACGACAGCTACGACGTCGTGCGCCAGATTCCGGAAACGTCGGAGCGCGAAGAGCGCTACACCGTGCAGCGTCCGGTGTGGGAACAAACGATGAAGGAAGAGCGCTACACGGTGCGCCGCCCGATTTATGAAACCAGCGAACGGGAAGAAGCCTACACGGTGATGGAACAAGTCACGTCGT
>CAZWDN010000126.1:2776-13118 GCA_964633125.1 uncultured Pirellula sp.
TATGAAACCAGCGAACGGGAAGAAGCCTACACGGTGATGGAACAAGTCACGTCGTACCGGCCGGTGCAGATCGAGCAAGGTCAGTACGTGACGAACTACGCGATGCAGCCCGGCGCCGTGCGCACGCGGCTGGCTTGGACGCAGCCCGGCTATCAGATCGACCCGCTGACCGGCGCGGCCGTGTATCAACGGGGCGGCTTGCATTGGACGCCGATGCAGGCTCCGGCGACGATCGTGCCGCAAACGACCTTCCAATCGAACATCGTCACGGCGCAAGTACCGCAGACTTCGATGGTGCCGCGAACGGAAGTTCGCAAGGTGCCGGTGCAAACCGTGCGCTACGTCGACGAAGAGTTGGTCCGCCAAGTGCCGGTGCAAACCTGCCGCATGATCACCGAAGAACAAGTTCGCAAGGTGCCGGTGACCACCTACAAGCAAGTGGTCGAACGGGTTGAGAAGAAGACCGAAGTGCAGGTCTGCAAGATGGTGCAGGAAGAAGTCGTGAAGAAGATTCCGGTCACTTCGATGAAGTGGGCCTACGAAGAACGGGTCGAGCAAGAGCCGGTCCGCGTCTGCAAGCAAGAAGCGGTCGTCGAGAAGGTGCGCGTACCGCACGTCGTCGAAAAGCGCGTGGCCGTGAATTACGTTCAACGGACGCCGCGGATCGTTTGCTACAAGGTTCCGCTCGACGCCTGCGGCAACCCGATCAGCGTCTCGGCGGCTCCGAGCGTCTCGAGCGGTGAAGTGCGCAAGGAACCGACGCCGACGCCGGCTCCGGCCGCGCCCGCCGCTCCGCCGTCGACCTACGGCAGCGGCTCGACCTCGAGCGACACGTCGACGAAGTCGGCCGCTCCGGCGCTGCCGAAGGACACCGTAGTTCCGGCGCCGATCAACGAATCGGAAGTCCGGAAGCCGGTCGTCGAGGGCGCGCCGAAAGACGTCGCCGCTCCGGCGAAGTAGTTCGACCTACGATTCGCATCTGACAATTTCAGAGCCCAGGGACAGTGGTCCCTGGGCTTTATTCATTGATGCGGCGCGGCTCGTTCGGCCGATTGACACCCGCCGGCCGCGCCGAGACACTGAACTTCTCCACTCTCGTTCCTCTCGACGACGGTCCTTCGCCCCATGGCATTCGCTTCCGACGATCGCGCCGCGCCGCAATGGTCGGGCCTGCGCGCCGTGATCGTCGGCAAGCTCGCGGGCCTGACGAAGCGCGAGACGCGCAAACAGCTCGCGGCGCGCGGGGCCGAACTGATCGACGAACTGACGGCCGACGTCGGGCTGGTGATCGTCGGCGAACAGGATTTGCCGCCGCCCGATTTGGCGGAGCGGATCGCCGCGTCGGGGGCCGACGTCGAGGCGATTCGCGTCGTCTCGGAGACACAACTCTGGCAAATGCTCGGGCTCGTCGAAGCGGCCCAGCAGATCCATCGGCTTTATACGCCGGCCATGCTTGCCGACCTGCTCGGCGTACCGGCGGCCGCGGTTCGCGGTTGGCATCGGCGCGGCCTGATTCGCGCGGCGCGCGAAGTTCGCAGGTTGCCGTACTTCGACTTTCGCGAAGTGCAAACCGCGCGGCGACTGGCCGAGCTCTTGGCGGGAGGCGCCTCGCCGCAAACCATCGCCAAGCAGCTTTCCGACTTGCGACGTCTGCTCCCTTCGGTCGAGCGGCCGCTGGAGCAGTTGTCGGTGATCGTCGACGGCGGCGAACTGCTGTTGCGCCAAGGCAACGGACTGGTCGAAGCCGGCGGACAATTTCGGTTGAACTTCGAGGATGCCGAAGAACGCACTGCCGGACAAGACGACGGCGGCACGCACCTCGCTCCGCCGGATGTCGCACCGCTACCCGACGTCGCCGACGGCCTCGCGCCGCCCCGAAGCGCGGCGGCGCTCGTCAAGCTGGCGGCCGGTTGCGAAGAGGCGGGGCAGTTGGCGGCCGCGGCCGATCTGTATCGCGCCGCCTTAGCGACTTCCGGCCCCGACGCGGAAACGTGTTTCCTCTTGGCCGACGTGTTGTATCGGCTCGGCGATCTCGGCGCCGCGCGCGAGCGGTATTTCATGGCGGTCGAGTTGAACGAAGACTACGTCGAGGCGCGGGCCAACCTCGGTTGTTTACTGGCGGAGGAGGGGCGCGCCGACTTGGCGATCGCCTCGTTTGAAGGGGCGTTGCACTACCACGACGATTACGCCGACGTGCACTATCACTTGGCGCGCACGCTCGACGAAGTAGGACGCGGCCCGGAAGCGGAGCGTCATTGGCAGGCATTTCTCGATTTGGCGTCCGATAGCCCCTGGGCCGCCGGAGCCCGCCGCCGCTTGGGTCTCGATGAGGTCGTCGTCGCCGCTCAACAAGACGAGTCGTAACGCCAGGCGCCGCCGCGCGGGCTGAGCCCGATCGTCCACGATCTGCATGCGACATCTACGCGTCCCGCAAACTCCCCGCGATCGGCCCGATCGCGCCGTAGGCGGGAAATTTACCGGTCGAATGCCGCAAACGGCCCAACCTCGTATTGCATTACTGCGTAGTTTCAATAGGTTTACGGTGTTCCCCACGTTGCGAGGGGGCCCGGAGTTTGCTCCCGCGGCATCATGGATCAGGTCCTTTACGATTACGAGCTGAACGCCACGACGTGGGTTTACCTAGCGTCGCTGCTCAGCATCGCGGTGTTCTTCAAGTTCAACCGCGTCTGGAGCGTTCGCAACCTCGACCTGCTCGGCCTGATCGCTTATGCGCCCGGCCTGTTGCTGATCGCCCCGCAGTTCCACGACAAGCCGGAGTTGCAGCAACTCGGCTACGTCTGGCTGTTTACGTGCGGAGCGTTGTTCCTGATTCGCATTCTGATCGACCCGCTGATGGTGCGGCGTCCGCTTCTCGAGCCGAACCTGCTTCCCGGCGGCATGGCGTTCCTGGGCATCTCGCTGCTGCTGTTCCTGATGGTCAACGTCCTCACGTATCGGCCGAGCGAGCGCGATCTCGCGGCGGCGCAGCAGGTCGACATTGCTCTGGCCACGGATGTGAAAGCGCCGAGCCATCCTGAAGGCCTTGCGGATCGCGCCGCTACGGGTAATCGGCCCGGCTACTTTCTCATGATGTGGCTACCGAGCGTTTCGACCGCGGCCATCATGGACGCCAATGCGCAGACGGTCGACGAAGTGAGCCGGCAACAAAAGCAGATTGCCGCCGCGCGAGCTACCGCGATCCTGTCGCACTTGGCGGTCGTCGTCGGCTTGGTGCTGATCGGATTGCGCCATTTCGACAACGTCCGCCTTGGCATCTCCGCCGCCACGTTGTATCTGCTGCTGCCGTACACCGCACAGATGACCGGGCACGTCGACCATGCGCTCCCCGCGGCCTTGCTGGTGTGGGCCGTGCTGGCGTATCACGATCCGCTGATCGCCGGCATGCTCATCGGTCTGGCGTCGGGCATGATTTACTATCCGTTATTCTTGCTGCCGCTGTGGTGCGGCTTCTATTGGCAGAAGGGGCTCTACCGCTTTCTCGGCGGCGTGGTCGCCATGTGGGCCGTGTTGATCGGCGTCTCGGCGTTTCTGCTGCAAGACACGCCGGCGTTCTTGGAAAGCTTGAAGTCGATGTTCGGCTGGTCGAACCTCATCGCCTCGACGACCGACCGCGGCTTCTGGGCCTTCAGCGATCAGACGCGGCCGTACCGCATTCCGGTAATGGTCGCATTCCTCGTGATGTCGACCGGCTTCGCCATTTGGCCGTCGCAGAAGAACTTGGGCACCCTCATTAGCTGCTCGGCGGCCGTGATGTTGGCCACGCAGTTTTGGCACCTTGATGCGGGCGGCACCTACATGGCCTGGTACTTGCCGCTGCTGCTGCTGACGATCTTCCGACCGAACCTGGAAGACCGCGTGGCAATGAGCGCCCTCGATGAGGGCTGGTTCTCCAAGCGCCGCTGGCAACTCAGAACGCGCGCCGCGTAGACGAACGCCGCTTGCTCCGGAGCATGTCTCCGGGCGCCGGCCGCCCTGTTTTTGACCATCCGCGACCTCGCGGGCGCACCTATATCTCCGCGTTGACTACGGTCGCCGGTAGGAGTAGCTTGAACTTAGCCGCTCTCCTTCAGGTGCGCTTATGTCGGGCCTGCGAAACCTGACGACGCTCGCGTTGCTCGGCATCCTTTCGGTGCCGCCGCACTGGTGTTGTTTCATCGCGTGGGGAGTTCGCGGCGGCCCTGAGTGCTGCCGATCGCAGGCCCCGCTCCGCATTGTCGCCGCAAACTCGGAGAGTGAGGCATCCTCGCCATGCTGCCATGAGGCGAGCGTGCGAGAATGCGACCATGCTTTCGCCTGGCGCAGCGAGCCGAGGGGGCAACTACCGTGCGCCTGCTGCACGCAGGTCCGAGAAGCGATTGCGAAAGAGTCGTCGGCGGGGGAGGTGTCCTCGGCCACCGTGCCGAGCGTTACGATTCTCGCGCCGAGCGTCGACGGCCGGTCCGTTGCGATCGCGACGGTTTGCGGCCCGCCGATCGCCGCGAGATCGTTGCAAATTACTCTTTGTCGTTGGTTGTGTTGATTCCGCCGCGAAAGGCAAAGGAATCGACCGTCGTGCGGCCGATGTCGGTCGCACGACGCGGACGCGCGTGCGAACCGCGGCGTCATTAATCATTTTCAGACAAGGATTTTGCATATGTTCTCTATCCGAATGAATCGTCGTCGTGGACTCGCTTGGGCATTGAGTCTTGCCGCCGTCGCTTTGGGGATCGGCTCCCGGTCTCGGGCCGCCGAGGAAAAGCCGAAGGTTTCCAAGGCGTGCGCCGAGAAATGCCGAGCCTGTGCCGCCGTGTGTAAGAACTGCTCCGACTGTTGCAAGGGAGACAACGAAGCCTGCTCGAAGCAGTGCGACGCTTGCCATCATCTTTGCTTGGCATGTGCGGCGTCCGTCGAGCAAGGCTCGCCGTTGGCCGCCGACGTCTGCTCGCTTTGCGAGAAGATGTGTACCGAATGCGCGGCAATGTGCGCGAAGAGCGAGAAGGAATGCTGCAAGACCTGCATGGAGTCTTGCAAGGCCTGCGCCGCGAGTTGCAAGGCGGCGCGCGGTTAGTTCGACGTTTTAAATAAAGAGAGGGCGAGGCTCACTGAGCTTCGCCCTCTCTCATTCAGCTTGCATAAGGAGCCGACGGGCTTAACGTGGTACGCCCGGTTGCGGGTTTTGCGCCGACGGCGGTACCGGATCTACTCCGGCCGGCGCTTCGACCACTTGATGCTGCCAGCCGAACGGCGTACTTGGGCGGACAAAGATGCCGATGAATTGCTGCAGATTGCCGAGGACCGAGTTCGTCTGCATGTTGCTGAACTGATAGACCGTGCGGTCCTTGCCGTTGGGCAAGTGCATGTTCAGAGCGAACGGCTCGAGCTTCGTCACCGTGCCGTTGTTGTGCGCGAAGGAGAGCACGACGTCGATCTTTGCGAAGTTGGCCGCGTCTTTGGCGTAGCGCGGGAAGACTTCCAGCCACACCTGATCGGCTTGCTTGTCTTGCGGCGTGATGATGCGCAGCCAGTAGCGAGCCTTCATCTTCGCCGCTTCCACGCCGAAGACGAACGGCATCGGGCCGTCGGCGATCGCCTTGCCGCGTAGTTCCGGCGGCAGCGGGTGTTCGCGCACCTGTTTCAAATCGGCGCGGAACTCAAAGACGGCGTCGCCCGTGCAGATCCATTTTTCCGTTTGGTCGCTGAGTTCGTAGAACCCTTTATCCGGTGCGGCGTATTTCAGCGTGCCGTTGACCACGCGCTTCGGGGTCGGCGCTTCGCCGGGGTTTTGAACGCCGAACACGCCGTCGTAATCCCAACGTGTGAAGCCGGCTTCAAAAGTTTTGACGTTCGCGCTCATCTGCTGCCAGTCGGTCAACAGGCGATCGAGCACCGCCTCTTCTTGCGGCGTCAGCGTAAACGGCGCGCTGGGCAGCGGTTGCGGTTGCGTGAGTTGCTCGATCGTTTGTTGTTGAGCGGCCGGCGGCAACGTTTGTTGCGCAGTGGCGACGACGGCCCAAAAAATGACGAGCAACATCACCGAAAGGGCGACGAGCGGAGCGGTGCGCGACGACATGCGAGCGCCTCGACGATAGCGGGGTGCGCGAAAGGGTTCGGAGAAAAGCGGGCGGGATCATAGCAACGTGCCGAGGCCGGCCCTAGACCGATTCCCGGGCCTGTTTCCACGCCCCTCGCCCCCGCCCCCTCTCCCGCAAGGGGCGAGGGGAGACGAACATTGCTAGCACCCGTCGTATCCCATCCACTCGAGGAGGCCCGCGGCTTCGGTAAAGCAGCCGAAGTGAAAATCGGCCAACTCGTATCCGGGACACGCCGACGGTTCGGCCCCCGCCGTATAGAGCGCCGTCCGCGAGCCTGCGCGTCGGCCCGCTTCCATATCGAAGATGTAGTCGCCGATCACTAGAATCTCGCCGTGCGGCAGTTCCCACGCGCGCGCCAGTTCGACGAGCGCCGACGGGTCGGGCTTCGCCGGAGCGTCGTCGCGGGCCAACACGGTTTCAAACTCCAGGCCCGTGCGACGAAGCGTCGCCAGCGCCACGGCCCGGCTATTGCGCGTCCAAACGGCGCGACGGACGCCGAGTCGATCGAGAGTTTGGAGGAATTCCTTGGCGCCGCGCATCGCCACGGCCCGTTCACCGCCGCCGTGTTCGTGGCGATGGAGAATCTCGCGACAACGCTCGGCCTCGTGCTCGGCCAGCGAGGCGATCGCTTCCAAAATCGGCAACTCGGCGGGCAACCCCATTTCGGCCCGCATGGCGTCGAAGTCGAGTGCGGAATCGACGAGCGTGCCGTCCATATCCAAGACGACGCCGCGGATCGGAGAATCGACGGTCATGAGTTCGGCGCAGATTTCGGTTCGCGGTATCGACGGTGGATTCATTATAACGGATGCCGCCTGTTCGACGGCTGAGCATTCTTCGGAGGGGGTTCGTCATGCGTTGTGCGGTGTTCAATACCAAGCGATACGATCGCGACTTCCTCGGGGCGGAATTCGCGCGCGGGGGCGAAAAGCACGAACTCGTGTTCCTCGAGCCGCTGCTTACGACCGAAACGGCGCCGCTGGCGCACGGCTTTCCGGCCGTGTGCGTCTTCGTGAACGATCGGCTCGACGCGCCCGTGCTGGAAGCGCTCGCCGACGGCGGGACGAAGCTCATCGCCTTGCGTTGCGCGGGCTTTAATAACGTCGATCTCCCGACGGCGGCCCGACTCGGCATCAAGGTCGCCCGCGTGCCGGCCTATTCGCCTTACGCGGTCGCCGAACATACGGTCGGCATGATGCTTGCGCTGAATCGGAAGTTTCACAAGGCGTACAACCGCGTGCGTGAGGGAAACTTCGCGCTCGACGGCCTGCTGGGGTTCGACATGCACGGCCGCACGGTCGGCATCGTGGGAACCGGCAAGATCGGCGAATGTACGGCCCGCATCTTGGCCGGCTTCGGTTGCCAACTGCTGGCGTTCGACCCTTACGAAAACGCCGCGGTGCGCGAACTCGGGGCACAATATGTATCGCTCGACGAATTGCTCGCCGCGGCCGACATCGTCACCCTGCACTGCCCGCTGGCACCGGCGACGCATCACCTCATCAACGCCGTGCGGCTCAAACACATGAAGACCGGCGCCATGCTGATCAACACCGGCCGCGGAGCGCTCTTGGATACTCCGGCGGTCGTGGCGGCGCTCAAGCGCGGCAAACTCGGCGCGCTCGGCATCGACGTCTACGAAGAAGAAGGCGACCTCTTCTTCGTAGACCACTCGGGCGAAACCATTCTCGACGACGTGTTTTCCCGATTGCTGACGTTTCCGAACGTCCTGGTGACGGGCCATCAAGCCTTCTTCACGCGCGACGCGTTGGAGGCGATTGCCAGACAGACGCTCACGAACCTCGACGAATTCGCGCGCGGGGAGAAGTTGACGAACGAAGTGAAGGGGTGAGTGGAATCCGCGCGTGAACGATACGTTGTCCCCTCACCCCTTGCGGGAGAGGGGCCGGGGGTGAGGGGTTGGAATCGCTTTCGCCGTGCCTGGGTTTTACCCCTCACCCGTCTCGCCCGGAAAGGGCGAGCCACCCTCTCCCGCAAGGGGCGAGGGAGACGGAATCCGCCTGCCCCCATTCTTGCTTCTATTCCAACAACTTCAGCTTGCGCAAGAACGCTTCCGTCCGTTGCATCGTGTCGTCGTACTTCGAGGCGTCGCGCATCAGGTAGCCGTGCAGGCCTCCTTCGTCGACGACCAGTTCGCACGGCGTGCCGACCTTCTTGCAAGCGGCCAAGTACGCTTCGGCTCCGGCAAACGGCGTGACGGTGTCGCCCGTGCCGAAGAAAATGAGCGTCGGCGGCAAACCGGCGCGCACCTGATGCACGGGCGAAATCTTTTCCCAGTCGGGCCCGCACTTAGCGTTGCCGTAACCCTGGGGCGAGGTGTCGATCACGGGAAACAGCGGCACGAGCGCGGCAGGCGTCGGCGAAATTGTCAGGTCGTCCGTCGGGTCGTCGATGCCGTCGAACAGCGCCGTCGCCATCGCCACGTGTCCGCCGGCCGAGCCGCCGCTCACGATGATCTTCGCCGGATCGATGCCGAGTTCCTTCGCGTGCGCCTTGATGTAGCGGAGAGCCGAACGGCCGTCGCGCACGCAATCGAACGGCGTGGTGCCGGAATCTTTCGTGACCAAGCGATACTGTAAGCTGATGCCGACCATGCCGAGGTCGGCGAAGTGTTTCGCGAACGGATACATCCGCGGCGGCGCGCCGCCCGTCCAACCGCCGCCGTGGATCGTCACGAAACAGCCTCGCGCGTCGCCGGCTTTCCACCCCTTCGGTTCAAACACGTGCATTTCAAGCTTGTGATCGCCGACCGTTTTGTAGACGACGATTTGATCCGGCTTCAGCTTCCCGGCCAGGCCGTTCACGTGGTCGTCGGCCGTTGTCGGCGACGCGGGCGCAGTCGATTCGCCGCGCTTCGCAGATTTCGCATTGGCCGCCGCCGCGAAGTGTTTTTCGAAGAACTCGAACATCTCGCGCGACGTGTCCCGCTTGCGATCGTCGGGCGTGTAGACGAACACGTTTTCGATGCCGAGCGCGTCCATCTTCTTCTTGAGCTGCCGGCCGAAGTTCGGATGGTGAATGCCTTGGCCGGGGCGTGCATCGGCGGGGAGCTCGCCGTCGGCTTCGCTATAGACCATGTAGAGCGGCGGATCGTCACGAGTCAGATGCGTCACGGCCGAGGCTTCGTCGTAGAGCTTTTGCCGCTCCGGCGTCGGATGCAGCGCCTGCTCGGTGCTCTGCAAGCCGTAGGCTTTGAAAATCGACGGATGTTCCCAGGCCCGACCGCCGACGAGCTCCTTGATGCCGATCGGGCTGTAGGTTCCTTGGCCGCCGAACGTGCCGACGGCGGTGATCCGCGTCGACTCGCGCAGGACGGGATCGGTCGCCTGCGGGTCGGCCAAGTCGTCGTGGAAGCCGATATACATCGAAGTGCCGGCGCCCGCCGAACCGCCGTAGCAGGCGATGAGCCGAGGATCGAGATTCCACTGCTTGGCCTTGGTCCGCAGGAACTGGATGGCCCGAGCGCTATCGCGTTGCGGCGTCGGGAAGATCACATCCTCGCCGTTGATGAAGCGATAGTTAATCGCCGCGCAACTAATCTTCGCGGCGAGCGCCAGCTTGAGAATGTCTTGATTGATGCTCGATTTATCGCCGCCGACGAAGCCGCCGCCGTGAATGTAAACGATCAGCGGCGTCGGCTTGTCGCTTTCCGCCTGGTAGAAGTCGACGACGTTGCGCTCGTGCGGTCCGTAGGCGACGTCGGCCTGCGTGGGCTTGATCGCCGGCGGGCGACGCGTATCCTTCGCGGCGCGGCCGGCATTGATCTGCGCGCGATAGGCCTCCGCCTCCGCGCGCGTAAGTTTGCCGTCGCCGTCGGCATCGGCCTTGGGAAAGCGCTTGAGCAACTGTTGCAATCGTTCATCGGCCGACGGCACGGCTTGCGCGGCGGCCGGCTTCTCGTCGGCGGCGGGGGACCAGGTCTGCGTTGTGAGAAGAAGCAGCAATGCCGACGCGATGCGAAGCGAAGTGTTCATGGCGGTGGGAAGCGATGAAGAAACAGGATGTCGTGGAAAATGCTCGGACCGGAGCGAGTTGCCGGGCGGCAGTCGGTAGTCTCGCAGCTTCAACGCCGCAGGCAAGCGCCGGCGGGTTTGTATCAAATCAGCCGCATGTTTCCGCCGTCGATGCATGCCGGCCGAAAATGCCGGCGACCGGCCGGGCAGGCGCTTATACTGAGCGTCCCCGCCTGAAGTCGCAGCGTTCTGCATGAGCACCGGCCGTGGCCGGCC
>CAZWDN010000127.1:0-13090 GCA_964633125.1 uncultured Pirellula sp.
GCTACAGCAGCTTCCACAATCCGCTCACGCAATTGCCGATCGGCCGGCGCGGGCATGTCGAGCTGCGCGTTTATCGGAACTACCCGAACGGCATGGTCGCCGAAGATCGGTTGGAGTACTTGGTGGTGCGCGAACCGTTGCCCGCCGGAACGGCGGTCGTGGAGCAAACCGTTCGCGGCGGATTCGAACGCTACGAGCTTCTGCCGGGCGAGATCGTGTTCTACGTCGGCAATCGCCGGAGCCACGAAACGATTTCGTTCGACGTCGTCGGGGCGACGGCCGGCGACTATCGCGCCGCGCCCCCGATGATTTTCGACGCACATCGTCCGGAGCAATTCATCGTTGAAAAGTCGGCGCCGCTGGCCGTGTTGGCGCGCGGCAAGGAATCGGTCGACGCCTACCGTTGGAGCCCCGACGAACTTTACGAGCTTGGTAAACGCAACTACGCGAAGCGCGACTGGAAGGCCGTGCGACTGCACCTCGCGCAGCTCCTCAAGGAGTGGGCGATTCGCTCGGCCCCGTATCAGGATTCACTCCGCATGCTGCTCGATGCTCATTTGGAGTTGGGGCCGCCGGCGGAGGTGGTGCGGTACTTCGAGTTGGTGAAGGAAAAGTCGCCCGAGTTGGAGATACCTTTTGAGAATATTCTCAAAGTCGGCGCCGCTTATCATGAACTCGGTGAATACGAGCGGAGTTATCTGGTGTTCCGCGCCACTGTGGAAAGCAGCTTCTACTCCGACGGCGCCGTCGCGGGCTTCCTAGAAGCGCAAGGAGAGTTTCTGCGAAGCATCGACGTCATGCGCAAGCTCATCAGCGAGTATCCGCCGGAGCCGTATGTCGCTTCCGCCGAGTATGCGCTCGCGCAGCAAGTGTACGGCTATGCTCCGAGCGTCGCCGGCGATGCGAAGCTTCGGCAACGCAAGCTGACGCGGCTCGCTTTGGTCGCCGCGGCACGCGGCATGCTCGACGACTTTCTCACCGCCCATCCGGATGACCCGGCCGCCGATCAAGCGGCGTTCGCTGAAGCGAACGCGCTATTGGAGTTGCAACAATACGACCTCGCGGTCGCCTCGTGCTTGCGCTTTGCCGAGCGTTATCCGGAGAGCGATTTCCTCGACAGCTATTGGTACATCATCGGTTACTCGCACTTTGCGGCGGGCAGGCCGGACCAGGCCTTGGAAATGTGCCGCAAGGTCGCGGAAATGAAGCGCCCCGAGAAGGGAACCGGCCGCGAAGTGGAAAGCCGCAATAAGCAACGCGCGCTCTACATTCTGGGCCAGATTTATCACAGTCTCGGCAAGGCGGCCGAAGCCATCAAGGAATACACGCTCGTCGCGGATCAGATTCCCGATGCGAAGAAGGCGATTGAGTATTTCACGCGCCGCAGCATCGAACTTCCGGAAGTCACGACGATTCGTCCCGGCTCACCGGCGACGGTGAAACTGGAGTATCGAAACGTACCGAAGTGTGAACTCCGGGCCTATCGGATCGACCTGATGAAGTTCAGCTTGTTGCGGCAAAACTTGGAGGCGATTACGCAGATTAATCTCTCCGGCATTCGCCCGCTGCATGAGGAGACCATCCAGCTTGGCGACGGCAAAGACTATCGTGATCGGGATCGCGAGCTCAAGCTGCCGCTCGCTGAAGAGGGGGCCTATTTGATTGTTTGCCGCGGCGAGAATCTGCATACGAGCGGATTCGTGCTGATCAGCCCTTTGAAGATGGAAGTGCAGCAAGACCCGGTAAGCGGCCAAGTACGCACGACGCTCAAGAACGCGCTGGACGACAAATACGTGCCGAACGTGCATGTGAAGGTGATCGGCACGCGCGATTCCGACTTTAAGGCGGGCGAAACCGATCTGCGCGGCGTCTTTTCGGCAGAGCCGATCAGCGGTCGAGCGACGGTGATTGCGCAAAGCACCGACCATCGGTATGCGTTCTACCGTGGAGAAGCCGACCTACTGCCGCAACCGGCGGCCAATGCGCCGCAAGCGGCTCAGCCGAGCACGACCCCGTCGCAGCAAGGAAATCAAAGCGACTATCTGTTGCAAGAACTGAACATCGGCAACTCGTCGATTCAGCAACGACAGATCGAAAACCTTCGCGACAACTACTACAACAACCGCGCCCGCGGCGTGAAGGCGAAAGCCGCGAAGTAGGAAACGCGAATGCAGCCCCTCACCCCCGGCCCCTCTCCCGCCAGGGGCGAGGGGCCGAGATAGGCGGCTTGTCGAACGACATCGCCCTACGAAACGGCTTCGCTGCCGTCGTAGAGCGCCCGGATCGGCGTGCCTTGGTTGAGCTGCGCCGGGCGACCTTGGATATCGTGAATCGTCGAGGTCGGGTCGACGCCGAGGGCTGTGTACACGGTAGCGCCCAGATCTTCGGGCGTGTAGGCCCTTGTGAGCGGATAAGCGCCCAGCGCGTCGGACTTGCCGATGACCTGTCCCCCTTGCACGCCTGCGCCGGCGAAGAGCCCGCTGAAGCAATAGCCCCAGTGGTCGCGGCCGGCCTGGGCATTGATCTTCGGAGTTCGCCCGAACTCACCAATGAGAATGACGAGCGTATCGTCGATGCGCCCGGAATCTTCCAGGTCGTCGAGCAGCGCCGACATTCCCTGATCGACCGGCGGCAGCAAACGATCTTTCAACGTCGGGAAAATGTTGCTGTGGTTATCCCAATTCTGCACGCGGCCGAGATTCACTTGCACGACCGGTACGCCGATTTCCGTCAGTCGACGCGCGAGCAATAGGGATTGACCATACGTGTTGCGGCCGTAGCGTTCGCGGGTCGCGTCGCTCTCGCGGCCGATCTCGAAGGCTTGGTGCAATCGCTGCGACGTCAGCATGGAAAACGCCAACTCTTGCTGCGTCGTCAATCGCCGTTGTTCGGCATTGCCGTCGAGCACCGTCTGTCGGGCGTTGATTTGGTCGAGCAACTCGCGGCGATCTTGCAGCCGGGCGATGTCCATGCCCGCGGCGAGGGTTAAGTTGTCGACGCGAAAGTTCGGCTCGTTCGGGTCCGTCGTGATCTGCCAAGGGTCGTGCTTTGGCGCGAGGAGTCCGCCGTGTTGCCCGGGCCAGGTGAGCGGAGCCGACATGAGAAACGTCGGCAGATGGACGCCGCTGGGAACGGCGTCTTGACGCGGCTTCAGATAGTCGCACGCGGCGGCGTAGCAGGGCCAATCGGTGCGCGAGGCGACCTTGTCGAAGAAGCCGCCCGGTTGCAGATGGCCCGTCAGCACGTGATGGGTCGACATCAAATGATTGTTGTCGCGATGCGAAAACGACCGGACGACGGCGTACTTCTTCGCCCGCTCGGCGAGCCGCGGCAGATGTTCGCAAACTTGAAAGCCCGGCACCGGCGTGGCGATCGGTTGAAACGGCCCGCGCGCTTCGGCGGAAGCGTCCGGCTTCATGTCGAAGGTGTCGTGATGACTGCACGCCCCGGTTTGAAACGCCAAGATCACCGACTTGGCGCGTCCGGTGAGACCGGCCTTCGACGCTCCGGCGGCGCTCGCCCGACCCCCTAACACTCCCGGCAGCGATAGCCCCAGCAGCGCCGACGAACCGACCTGCAACAGTTCGCGGCGGCGTACTCCAATGCTTGCGGGCAGACGGGCGGGATTCATAAGCGCAGGGCAGGCGGGGTGAAGCGGGAGGGACCGGCCGCTCTAGTTTAGTTTCCCGCAATCTGCGCAACAATGCCGACTCGCTTGCTCAGCCGAGGCGAATTTCGTCGCCGACTCGCAGCATCCGGCCCAGCGCAGCCGGCGCACGCGTGTTGACCGAGAGACGATAGTAGTGATTGAAGGCCGACGGCTCGGCCCAAGCGGGCAACGACTCACGACGAAGGCGAGCGAAATCGGCGGCGAAACGGGGCGAAACGTCGCCCGTTTGCGAATTGCGCGACGGGACCACGCAACGCGCACAAGGATTCACGCCTTCCAATGTCGCATCGCCGATGTGGAAGGTTACCGTTTCACGCGCATCGGGAGCGGCCGCGGCGGCGAACAGACGATCCTCCCAAAACGGCGGGCAATCACCGGAGGCTGCATCGTCGTTCGCGAGTGAATCGATTTCCAAATTCGCGCGAAAGCGGCGTCGCGCCTCGGCGAGATCGACTCCGGCGAACCAACCGGCGACGGCTCGAAGCGTCGGAGTGCCGATGAGCGTCGGTCCGGGCGATTCCAGATCGTCGGGGAAACCGGTGTCGGTATTCTCCACGAACTTCACGGGAAAACCAAAGTAATCGGAGCACCACGCTTCGAGCGCTGCGTCTCCCGCGGCAAGTGCAAAGGTCGCGGCGGCCGAATTCGGCGCTGAGAGGGTCACTCGCGAGACGGCGTGATCGAACACGGCGCGTACACTGTGAATTTGCGCGTGCCGCTTCCCGTTGACGAAGTTACCGTCGGCGTCGCGTAGTGCGAAGCGGCGGTCGTGCTGCAATCCGCCGACGCCGGCGATCATCGCACTCTCGACGGCGACGCCGTCCAGCGACTTGATCGGGTAGATCGTGATGCGAGCAAGCCGCGGCATCCGTGACCATCCTTCGGAAACCTATTGGACGCGGGCAAACAGCGGCTTGCGATCAACCTGAAATAGGCTGGTGCTGACGATGCGGTCGAGCTTCGCCCAGCCGACCACTTGGCTGTCGAGCCCAGTTTCGCGATTGTCCTGCACGACGAAGTAGCAGTCGGCGGGAACGGTCATCGTCTGCGGCTCGCGAGGCACGTTCAGCGCCTTCGGCAAATCGGTTTCCGGAGGCGTCGCGTTTTCCAGTGCGTCGTTGACGCGATAGCGGAAGTTCGACACCGAGACTTTGTCGCCGGGAACGGCCATGATGCGCCCGAGCATCAGGGTGCCGGCTTCGGTGAAGTTGTTCTCCGGGGGAAGCTCGAACAAGATCAATGCGCCGCGCTGCAGTCGGGCGCGATCGACATGACGGTGAAAGAGCAAGCGTTCGTTGCTCCATACGGCCGGCGCCATCCCTTCATCCTGAATGGCGATCAGTTGAAACGAGAGGAACATCGCCAAGCCGAAACCAAGGGCCGCGAGGGTTAGCACCAGCGCGCCGGTGATGTGGCGCCGTCCCGCGGCGACCGTCGGTTCTCCCGGAGGCCAGGCATTCGACGTCGCGATGATTTCGATGATCCAGAGCAGCGTGGCCAGGACCACCGCCGCGACCGTGGCTTGTACCAGCGCGGATGTGGGATGCAACGCGGTTGCCGTCGCCGCCGCTAGGGCCGCAAGTCCGGTGAAATACGTCAACTGTCCGAGTCGCTTGCGGCCGATCAGCGCAAAGCCCGCGCCGGGGCAGATCCACGCCCGGCGGCGCGCCAATTTGCGGAAAGCGAAGACGTCTTGTTCCGGCGACGGCGAAGTACTCAACGGGCCGTCCTTTGCATGAGGGGCGGAGGCGAAGCGTGGTGGTCGGGCGAGCGGAGCGTCTAATCGCCTGCTGGAGGAACGAGCGACGAACCCATTCTACCAGTCGTTCAGTCGCCGGCGGCGTTCTTCCTCAGGCGAGAGCGGGGGCTGCGCCGGGGCCTTATTGCCGCCGGCAGATTCCGAATCGTCCTCAGCTTCGTCGGCTGCGCTTTCGAGTGCGGCGAGCCGTTCTTGAGCCGAACGCATCCCCTCGAACACGCCGCCGATCAGCGCCGCCGCGCCGCCGAAGATCGCCAAGTAGCATCCCAGAGAAAGGCCTTGCGAGTAGCCGGGGCCGTTGGCGTC
The DNA here is from genome assembly GCA_964633125.1 of uncultured Pirellula sp. Lineage (GTDB taxonomy): Bacteria > Planctomycetota > Planctomycetia > Pirellulales > PNKZ01 > PNKZ01. The sequence goes on from CAZWDN010000127.1 coordinate 5,736, forward strand.
GGGCACGCCGAAGAAGAAGGCAATCGCCAGGATGAGATACAACAGCGCCGACGCGGCCCAAATCCAAGGCACGAGCCATTTCCACGATTCCATCTGGGGCGCGAACGTCGGTGCGACGTAGATCGCCGTGCCCGCGATGACGAACAACAAGCCGAACCAGGCGGTCCACACGGACCAGCCGTAGACTTTGGACGTACCGGTGGAGAGAGAAATGCCGTCTTTGGCGCGAATCTCTTTGTCGTAATCTTTGCCGAGGTAGGCTTCGTAGAAGGCCTGATTCAAATTGCGGTTGGCTTGCCAACTCGAGTCGTAGAGCTGTGCGCGTTTTTCATACTCCGTTCGGGTCGGCTCATCCATGTCTTTTGTAATCGCCGAACTCACGGCCATGTTCGTCATATCGAGCCCGCGCTGTTCGCTCACGCGGTACTTCGTGATGCCCCACCAAGGGAGCAGAAACGCCACGACGGCGAGCCCTGCGCCCGCGTAGAGCATTTGTTTGCTGCGCGAGCGCATGGTTTCGAGCGCGGCCGGAGCGGGGGACGGTACTTCGTCGTCGGGGGTCGTCACGGTGTTGGTGCTCGTGGAAGACGGGAATGGTCACGGCTCGCGCGTCGTCCGATCGCGCTGAGAACAGGCTCGGCGGCGGCGGAGCGATTGCGTTGGTCATGTGGCCGCGAATGCGGAACTTCGAGTTTAACCGGGGCAGGGGGCGATTCAAGCGGCCGCTCTCGGGCGACGCACGTTTGTTTTGCTTGAAACGGAGCGCCGCTGGCGCACGCGGCGGCCGGTTCGTCTCGTGTCGAGCCGCCTCGCCGGCTAGAATTCCGCGATGTCCGCCCCGCTCAACACCTCGACTCCCGCCGACGGCACGTTTTCCGACGTGTCCGCCGCGGCCGGCGCGCCCGACGCGCGACCGGGGGACGACCGACCGCATGCCGCGCGCAATTTGATTTCGCTGGTGCTCTACGACGTGGTCGTGCGTATCGGCTGGATCTTCAAGACCGAGAGCGTGATCATGCCGGCCTTTCTCGACATGGTGGCCGGCCCCGGTTGGATTCGGGGGTGCTTGCTGGTCGTCAACCGGTTCGGCCAGAGCATTCCGCCGGCGCTCTTCGCGCGTCGGCTGCGCAAGATGCCGCTCAAGAAGAATGCGCTCGCGGCGTGGACGCTCTGCATGGGCCTGCCGTTCTTGGCCTTGGCGCTGGTGTGGGGCTGCGTCCCCGCCGCCCATAAGCATACTTGGATGGCGCCGCTGTTTCTCGCGCTCTACGGAGCGTTCTCCTGTTGCCACGGGTTGAATCAAATCTCGTACAGCACGCTGCAGGGCAAGCTCTTGCCGGTGCGGCTCCGCGGGCGAATGCTCGCCGTCGCCACGTTCTCGGGCTCGGGAATGGCAATCGTGTTTGCTTGGTGGCTCATGGGATCCTGGCTCGCGCTGCCCGACGGCGGCTTTACCTATATCTTCGGCTTCACGGGCATTTGCTTCGCGCTGGCCGCCGCGGGGGCGTTGTTGATTCGCGAAGTGCCGGATGATGCGGCAAAGCTCGGCGCCGAGGTCGCGCACCCGCTTCGCGGCGCGTGGGACGTACTCCGTCACGACGTCAATTTTCGCAAGCTGTCCGTCGTCGTCATGCTCTCGGCCACCGGTACGGTGCTCTTTCCGCATTATCAAGCTCTCGCGCGTGAGCGGCTCGGCCTGGTCGGCGGCAATCTGATGGTTTGGGTGATCGTGCAGAACGCGGCGGTCGGTACGTTCGGCCTGGTGCTGGGGTGGATCGTCGAAAGGCGCGGCGAGCGTCTCGGCCTGCGTCTCGCGGTGCTTTGCAATTCGCTCGCCCCGCTCACGGCGCTGGCCGTTGACGCTCTGGGACGCGAGGAAGGTCGGCGTTGGTTCTGGCTCGTCTTCATCCCGCTCGGCATGACGCCGATCTCGCTCAAGACCATGGTCGGCTACACCCTCGAAGTCGCGCCCGACCACGATCATCCGCGCTACCTGAGCACGCTCAGTCTTTGCTTAGCGGTGCCGTTTTGCTTTTCGCCGCTCGTCGGCTGGGCGGTCGACGTCGCCGGCTACGAACGCGTGTTTGTCGGGGGGGCGGCCCTCATCGCCCTGGCAAGCTTGCTGACTTTCGGCCTCGTCGAACCCCGGCAGGAACACGCGAAGTAAAAGCGGCTGGCGGGCCGTGCATTTTGGCAAGAGCAATGTCGGCGGTTTTTCGCGGAGTTTTCCTTGTTCGCGCCGTTCGCTTTACAGACGCTCGTTTGCTTTTCATACTGACTCCTTCCCGCGGCCGAGACTCTGATGCACGGAGCGTCTCGCCGGCCGGCGTTACGAGGAGCCTGCACGGATGTCGGTTTTGTCGATGAGCGAGTTGACCACGTTTCGGTGGTCGTTCGAAGAAGACGTCGCGCACTTCAAACGCGCCGGCTACGAAGCCGTCGGCGTGTGGCGACAAAAGCTCACCGAGTTCGGCGAAGAGAAGGGGATCGACCTGCTCGAAGAATCGGGCCTGCGCGTTTCCAACTTGCTCTGGTGCGGCGGTTTCACCGGCAGCGACGGTCGCAGCTTTCGCGACGGCCTGGAAGACGCCCGCGACGCGATTCAAACGGCGGCGCGGATGCGCGCCGGATGCTTGGTCGTGTACACCGGCGCCCGCGGCGGCCATACGCACAACCATGCGCGGCGGCTGCTCAAGGAAGCGCTTAAAGAATTGCTTCCGCAAGCCGCGGAGCAGGGAGTGACGCTCGCGCTGGAGCCGATGCACGCGGAGGTCACCTCCGAATGCACGTTCCTCAACGACCTCACCGATGCCGTCTCGTTGATCGAAACGCTCGGCCATCCGCGGCTCAAACTGGCGTTTCACACCTACCACATGGGGCTCTGCCCCGCCTGGAAGACGAATCTCGCGGCCGTGGCTCCGCATATCGCCTTGGTACACCTCGGCGACGGCCATCCGCCGCGCGAAGGAGAACAGGTGCGCACCAAGCTCGGCGACGGCGTGGTGCCGCTCGCAGAGATCATCGCAGCACTTGGTTCCGCCGGCTTCGACGGTTATTACGACGTCGAACTCATCGGCACCGAAGTCGAGCCCGGCGGCTATCTTGATCTGCTCGAACACTCGCGCGAAGCGTTCACGAAACTTGCGTTGTAAGATCGCTGCTCGTGCGCCGCTGCCGGGCAAGCCGGCAGTGGACCACAGATTGACTACTTCGTCGCCGAAGCGGGGCCCGGCGCAGTTTTCCCGTCGGCCTTGGCCAGCGGCGACGCTTTCCGCACGTGCAGCACCACGGGCGCCGACGCTTCAAACTGCACTTTGCCCCCGCCGGCGCGCGGCGTCTTTGTTTCGGCGAAGCAGGCCCGGCTGCTTTCCGGCACCCAATCGTCGCAGCGTAAGAAAATCTGCCGCTCGGTTTGCTTTTCGGGAATCAGAATCCCGTTGAGCCCGATGTTGTCGACGATGACGCCGTGCGGCAAGTTTGCGATGTCGAACGCCACGCGCTCTTCAAAGCCGTTACGCTCGATCTTGAGCTTGGCGCTTACCGTCGTGCCGGGCGCGATCGTCAACTCCGCCGGCTCCAGCGTCACGAGCAACTTCGGCTTCGCTTCGAGCGTCACCGCCTTGAAGCCTTCCAGCGCCTTCACCACGTCCTTGCCGCCGACCACGGCGCGGGCCGAAACCTTCGCTCGGCTCCAAGCTTCCGGAGTCGCCGGCTTGGCGTCGGTCGCCGCGAACAGCACGATGCGGGCCGCGTCATGCCCGGCTTCGATCGTGACCGGTTGCGATACCTGGTAACCCGGCGGCAGGCCGGCGACGTCGAGCGTGATCTCGCCGTCGAAGCCGTCGATCCGCTCGGCGGATACGTTGATCGCCGCGCCGCTCCCTAATGAGATCGCGGGCGCATTGGCCGAGAGACGCACCATGAAGTCGGGCTTCGGCTCGCGAATCGTCAGGCGATAGTTGAAGTGGTCGCCGCTGAAGCCGCGGACGTCGGACACGCGGACCACGTACGCGCCGTCGGCCGGCGCGGTGAACGTCAGCTTGGAGTCGGCGCCCGCAACGCGCAGAGCGTCGTCGTCGTTGGCATACGGCAGCGTGAACTGCGGCAGGCCGTTGTAGATGAGCTTCGCGTCGACGGGATGGGGTTCGACGATATACGCCGGCTCGTCGAGGGCATGTCCCGAAGCGCTGGTGTCGAAGTAGTTACGCCGTCGGCCGCCGGATTGGTAGAACTCGAATCCCGAGTCGGGCCCGCGCGGCTTGCGGAAGTTTTTCACCACCTCGCCCGATAGATAGAGGTACTCGTTGAGTTCCATCTCCTCCCAATTGAAGAGCCGGCATTCGAGCGACGCGGAATCGATGCTGCGGAACGTAACGTAGCTGTCGCGCACCGCTTGCAGAATAATGCGCGGCACCGGTTTGCCGTCGGTCGTCAGCACTTCGATTTTGGTATCCACGGGCGAGCCGCGCCGGCGGGCTTCCGTCTCGATGAGCAGCGTTTGCCCCTTACGAGCAACGAAGCGAAGGCAATCCACGTCGGTTGTTGCGCCTTGCCCTGGGGCGTAGATGCGACCGTTGACGTGAACCGGCACGCTCACGTCCTGGGCCTTCGTCGCCGCGTCGTTGGGTTCGAGTTCGGCGACTTCATTCTCGGCGGTCGCCGTCACGGTCGGCTTCTTTACCGCGCGGAGCAGTTCCATGTCGTACGGCACGTCCGTGACGCCCGCCGCCTTCGGTTCGACCTTCGCGGTATGCATCTTCGGTAGATTGAAGCCGGTCAGTTCCACTTCGGCCGTTTTGCCTACCGCGACATTCAACGGAAATACGCCGGTCACGAGAGGAAAGGTGCCGAGCGAAAGGCGATAGAAGTGCGTCGCGCCGCCCGCCATCGATTGATCGTTGACGCGCACGGTGTAAATGCCGTCGGCCGGAATCGTGTAGGCCACGAGCGGATCGTCTTGCTGGTCGAAGTCGTTGTTCGTCGCCACGGTTTGACCGGCCGGATCGAGCACGGTGAGGAATCCGTTGAGCATCGAACCGAGCGACTTGGCCTCCACGCGACAGACGATCGTCTGGCCGCGCTTCGCGGCAAAGCGGTAGTTGTCCATATCGCCGGGACGCGAGCAGGTGCCCCAATAGCCGACCTCCAGAACCGTCGGCTTGGTCCGGGGTGCGGAATCGTTCGGTTCGAGCTCGGCGAGTTGCGGCAGGTCGTCAACTTCGATCGTCGCGGCCTTGCTCTTCGACGCGCCGCTGCTTGCGATCAATTGGTACGTCCCGCGGGCCAGCTTCGCGTCCGGCGTGATTTCAAAGCGGACTGCGGTGGACGTGTGCCCCTCCGCGACGGGGCGAATTTGCGCGGCGACCGGCTTGCCCGCAGCGTCGCGCAGCACGAATTTGCTCACGCCGGCCAGGTGCTTGCCGGTAAGCGTCACCGTGGTCGGCACGCCGCGTTGAATGCCGCGGGGTGCAACCATCGCGATTTCCGGCGGTAGCGCCGGCTTCGGCTTGGCGGTCTTCATGTCGTACATGACGAACGAGCCGTCCATTCGGCCGACGGCCAGCGTCGCTCCGTCGGCGCTCAGAGCGAGCCCCGGCACCCAATCCGATTGCTTCTCGAGGGCTTGGCGTTCCATCACGGTCGCCGCGTTCCAAATGCGCACCAAGCGATCTTCTCCTGCGGAAATGAGCGTCTTGCCGTCGGCGGAGTATGCGAGCTTGATCACCGCTCCTTCGTGCGCGAAGCGCGTGATCGTCAACGGGTTGGTGTTTTCCTTCGCCGTCGGGCTGATCGTCCAGGCGCGGATGCGATTGTCGGCGCCGCCGGCGACGACCGTTTTGCCGTCGGGGCTGAACGCCACGGCGTACAGTTCCTTCGTCGCTTGCGAGAACGTGTCGAGCCGCGCGCCGGACGCCGTGTCCCAGAGTTTCACGGTGCGGTCGGCGCCGCAACTCGCCAGAATCTTGCCGCCGGGCGCAAACGCCAAGTCGAACACCGCGCCGTTGTGGCCGGCGAGGGTTCGCAGTTCTTTGCCGGTGGTCGCGTCCCAGAGCTTGATCATTTGGTCGTAGCTCGCCGTGGCGAGGAGCTTACCGTCGGGGCTCAGGGCGACGGCGTACAAGCTATCGCGATGGCCGGTGAAAGTCCGTACGAGCTCGCCGTCGGCCGGGTTCCAAAGTTGCGCTTCGCCGAAGACGCCCGGCTCGCCGGCCGCGGTAGCCAGCAGCTTGCCGTCGCGCGAAAACTCCAAATCGGCCACGGGTCCGCGAATGCCCGAGATCGTGCGGACCACGGCTTGATCGTCGAGCCCGACGAACCGCACCGAGCGATACGCGCCGACGGCCGCCAACGGCTGCGTCGGACTCACGGCCACGGCCGTCGCGGCATCGCGGGCCGGCGCGGTGAGCTTCACCGTCGGCGTCACGAGAATTGTTGGGTCGGGCGCGGCGCCGCTCGGGCCTTTCGCTCCGGCTTCGATCCAGCGGCGCAGCAATGCGACCTCTTCCGGCTTCGGTTTCTCGTTATCCTCGGGCGGCATCAACGGTTGCTCGCGACCTTCCACAAGCAGCAACAAGCGACTGAGCTCCGGCCGGCCCGGCACCACGGCCACGCCGCCGGCTCCGCCCTTGAGCAGGTGGTCGTATTGCTCCAGGCTCAGCTTCCCTTCGCGGTCGGTCGCGTTGTGGCAGCCGTTACAATAGGTTTTGAACAGCGGCGCGATGTCGCGGTTGTAGTCGGGCGCGAGGTCGGCGGCGTGGAGCGTGCTTGTAAAAGCAAACAGTGCGACTACGGCGAATGCGAGCGTTTGTTTAGCGATCATAGGTCGTACTTCACGTGAAACTGCAAAATCGATCCGTGTTACCCCTCACCCCCGGCCCCTCTCCCGCAAGGGGCGAGGGGAGCTGCTCGTGGCGGGCGATGCGAACGGCTTGCCACCCGCCACTCGTCACTCACCATGCATTAGTGATTGAACAAAAACTCTTTGCTGCTCAGCACGCTCCAATACACGTCTTCCCACGCCTTGCGTTTGTCGTCGCCTTGCGCGGCGGCGAGTTCTTTCACCACGCGATCCTTCTCGGCCGCCGTCGGCAGGCGTGAAAGGGCTTGGAGGAACAGTTGGTCGAGCACCTCGGCGTCGGTCTTACCGGCGGCCAGCGCCTTGCCCAAGGCGTTGTCCTTGGCGGCCAGCTTCGTGTTGATCGTCTCGCCGTTGGTGATGTGGAGCACCTGCACCATCGTCGGCTGGTCGCTTCGTTCGCAGGCGCAAGTGACGAGCCGGTCCGGGCGGCCGAACGTCGATAAAAAGTACGACGCCGCGCTCGACGACGGCAGTTGCAACGCTCGGTAGCCGTCGG
>CAZWDN010000128.1:0-13086 GCA_964633125.1 uncultured Pirellula sp.
GCGAACTCGGCCCGGTGCTCGCGGCCACGATGCTCGCCGGCCGCGTCGGCGGCTCGATGGCCGCCGAACTCGGCACGATGCGCGTCACGGAACAGATCGACGCTTTATCCAGCATGGGGGCCAACCCCATTCATTATCTTGTGGTGCCGCGCTTCCTCGGCTGCTTGGTGCTAATTCCCACGCTCACCATCATGGCCGACTTCATGGGCGTCGTCGGCGGCTGGTTTTACAGCGTGCTCCTGCTCGACATCGACTCGCACCACTATTGGCAGCATTCGCAAGACATGGTCGGCGCGTTCGACGTCTTTAGCGGCATTTTTAAAAGCCTCTTCTTCGGCGCGGCGATCGCGCTCATCAGCTGCCACCGCGGGTTTCATTGCGCTCCGGGCGCAGAAGGCGTGGGGCGCGCGGCAACCAGCGCGTTTGTGCATTCCTTCGTAATGATTCTGGCGATCGACCTGCTGCTCGGCATCTTCCTCGACGCGCTCTATCTCGTGATTTGGCCCGAAGGAACCTCGTACCTCTAGACCATGGTCGACGCCAACCGCACCCCGACGAACGAAGACGATATTCTCGTGGATATCGAGAACGTCGGCGTGCGCTTCGGCAAAAACTGCGTCCTGCGGAACATCAACCTGAAGATTCCCCGCGGCCAAACCCTCGTGCTGCTCGGCGAAAGCGGTTGCGGCAAGACCGTGTTGATGAAGACGATTATCGGCTTGGTCCGCCCCACTGAAGGACGCGTCCTGTACGACGGCCGCGACTTGGCGACATTGCCCGATCGTGAAATCACCGCTTTGCGCACCCGCTTCGGCTTCGTCTTTCAGCAGGCGGCTTTGTTCGACAGCATGACGATCGAACAGAATGTCGCCTTTCCGCTCCGCCAGCATACGAACAAAGGCCGCGATGAACTGAAACGCATCGTGTTGCAGCGGCTCGCCGAGGTCGGCCTGCCGGACAACGTCGGCGTCAAGAAGCCTGCGGAGTTGTCCGGCGGCATGCGCAAACGCGTCGGCTTGGCCCGCGCGCTGGCGATGAGCCCGGAAATCATGCTCTACGACGAACCGACGACCGGCCTCGACCCGATCATGAGCGACGTCATCAACGAGTTGATCCTCAGCGTTCGCCGACAGCATCCGGTGACCAGCATCGTGGTGACGCACGACATGCATTCGGCGCGGAAGGTGGCCGATCGCGTGGTCATGCTCTATCCGCAAGGACGTTTGAAGAAGGGAGAATCGCAGGTGCTTTACGACGGCCCGCCCGGCGGCTTGGAACGCGCCGCCGATAAGCGCGTCGGTCAGTTCGTCCGCGGGGAAGCGGGCGAACGCCTGATGGAAATGCGCGAGCGAGGACTATTGAGCGACTGATGGACGAGCGTACCGTACAATTCCGAGTCGGCGTGATGGTCTTGGCCACGGTCTTGATCCTCGCCATTCTCTTACTCCTCTTCGGCGATCTGCCGTCGCTGGTGAAGGGTACGTACACCGTCAACTTCGCGTTTCCCCAAGCTCCCGGCGTGACGCAAGACACGCCGATTCGCGTGAACGGCATCTTGATCGGCCGCGTCCGAGAAGTTCGGCTCGACGATAAAGTCGGCGTGATGATCACGGCCAAGATCGAAGACAAGTACAATCTCTTTCGCGATCAGGTCGGCCGCATCGGCGGTTCGCTGCTCGGCGATGCCGTCATCGAGATCGTGCCGGCGACGCAGCCTCGTCCGCACGAAAAAGTGGAAGACGGCGAAACCCTTCAGGGACTCGTGGCCAAAGATCCGTTTCAAGCCATCACGAGCTTGGAATCCAACGTTTCCATCGCCCTGGAATCGATCGCTCGCACGAGTGATGAAATCGGTCAACTCGCCGGACGCGTCAACCGCTTGGTCGACGCCAACGAACCGCAGATTCATCGCATCATCGACAACACGGAAGCCACGATCGCGCAGTTGCGCACGGCGGTCGCCAACGCCGATTCGCTGATTAGCGATCCGGCCATGAAGGAGAATTTGAAGCGAACGATCAACGAGTTGCCGCAAGTGCTGAACGACGTATCGGAAACGATCACCGGCGTGCGCACCACGATGCAGACGGCGGATCGCAATTTGGCGAACCTCGAAGGAATCACCAAGCCGCTCGGCGAACGCGGCCCGCGACTCATCGAAAACATCGACCGGGCGGCGACGCAGCTCGACGGCGTACTCACCGAACTTTCCGGTTTCACGAAGTCGCTCACCAACTCGCAAGGAACCGTATCGAAGCTCGTGAACGACCCGGCCCTCTACGACAACGTCGCCGACACGGTGCGGAACATCAATCAGCTCTCACGCGAGCTACGGCCGATTCTCGACGACCTTCGCACGTTTAGCGATAAGGCGGCCCGCCATCCGGAACAGTTCGGCGTTCGCGGCCTGATTCAAGCCAACTCCGGCATTAAGTAACGCAACGGCAACCTTGCGTTATTTGCCGAAGTCCCAAACACGGGGCGTCCCACCAGTCGCCGATAGCGCGATCGACTCGACGACGACCGGTGCGTCTTGCGCGGGCAGATACACGCGGATGTGCGCCAAGTTTCCTTCCACCGGCAGCGGCACTTCGATCGTCTTGATGCCGCCGGCGGGAATCTGAAACTCGGCGATCTGCCCGTCCGCCGGAAACTCCGCTTGATCGGCGGTACGCCATTGCACTTTGCCCGGACCGCTGCCGGAGGCGGTTTGCAACTTCAGCACGGCCGCACCGTTGAGCTTGAGTCCCGCGATACCGAGGAAGCAACTCTTTCCTTCCCCCGTCACGATCAACTTGCCGCCGCGCAATTCGGCCCGGCAGCCGCGGGCGCGCCAGCCGTTGATCGGCTCGGCGACCGTCGTGGTATTGGGAGCCGTAGGCTTGCTCGGCTTCGCCGCCGGCTTGACCTTGGCAACCGCGGCGTCATACGCAGGGTTGGGTCGCGGCGCTAGGGCCCCGGTGTCGCGGAGAAACCCGTCGATGAGGACGTCGAGTTCGCGCACCTTGTCGGGCATGCTCTTTGCCAAGTTTTGTGATTCGGAAAGGTCGCTGTCGAGGTTGTAGAGTTCGTGAACGTCGGGCTGCTCCGGGCCGGTTATAAACCAGCGAATGAGCTTCCACGGACCTTGCCGCACGGTGACGCCCGGCGGCTTGTTCGGCGTGCCGTGCGGGAAGTAGTTGAAGTAGGGACGGTTGCCGAGTGATTGCTTCCGGAGCAGTACCCCGGCCAAGCTCACGCCGTCGAGCTTCTGCTTCGGCTCCAACGGCGCACCGACAAGCTCCGCAATGGTCGGATAAATGTCGACTGCCCCGACGATTTCTCGGCTCACCGCGCCGGCGGGGATGTTGCCGGGCCAGCGAACCATCAGCGGCACGCGCACTCCCCCTTCGTAGAGCGTTCCCTTGCCGTCGCGCAACGGCGTGTTGTTCGTCGGCGGCAGATCGCCGGCCCAGCGGCGCCAATCGGCCAGCGCCGCCGATTTTGTTTCCTCCGCTCGGGCCGTCTTGCCCGTGCCGGGCACATTACTGTGCACGTTGCCGCCGTTGTCCGACATGAACACGACGATCGTGTTCTGAGCCAGCCCGTCGGCTTCGAGCTTGTCCATAATCCTGCCGAAGCTTTCATCCACGCTCTTGAGCATCGACGCCATGATGGGATTAGCCTGCAAACCGCGAGGATCCTTTCGGTCGACATACGATCGCGTCAACGCTTCTTTGTGCCCCCAAGGTCCATGAACGCCGAACTGCCATACATTAAGGAAGAACGGGCCGCCTTTCGCGTCGTCGAGGAAGCGAATTGCTTCGTCGGCCACGCGATCAACGATGTACTCGCCCGCCGGGCCGTCGGTGATCGTGCCGACATGTCGCTGATCCTTCGACTTTTTCTCAGCGCTCGGCGCGACGTTATATGGCGAGAAGTAATTTGGCGGGCCGGGGTCGGGATGCGAATGCCACGCGCTATCGAAGCCTTGAGCTTCGGGCCAGTGCGGAGGCGTCGTGCCGAGATGCCATTTGCCGATGTGGCGGGTGCGATATCCGGCGTCGTGCAGCAGTTCCGCGAGCGTGTATTGCCGCGGCTCTAGATAGTTCCGGCTCGTCGGCAGCAACATCGGTACATTGGCAGCGGCAGTCTTCGGCAGATATTCGAAGCCTTCCGGCTGCGGCGGCTGGTGACCGCTGGCCGTGGTTGTGCCGTGGCGGGCGGAGTACTGGCCGCTGAGAATGGTAGCCCGCGTCGGTGAGCAGAGCGGGCACGAGTACGCATTGGTAAACCGCGTGGCTTGCGAGGCAAATCGGTCGATGTTCGGTGTATCGTAATACTTGCTGCCGTAGGCGCCGCAATCGAGCCAGCCCATGTCGTCGACCAGAAACAGCACAACGTTAGGCCTATTGGCTTCTGCGCCGTTCACAACGCCCGACAGGGCGATACATAGAGCAACGACACGGAATGGTAGAAGTGCGAGTTTCATTGGGTGAATGCCTTGTAGCTGTCGGCGTGCTCAGTGCGATAGTTGACGCGCGGCCGGCTACCATTATTTGGCGTTCCGGACACAAGCACCAGGCAACACTCACACTTTAAGGAACAAAATGCCCCGCCGGCGTATTCGCGTCGGCAGGGCATCACCCGGCTGCAAATCATCAGTGTTGTCAATTATAGAGAAGCGATCGAACTAGCGAATCCCGGCGCCGATTGCAGCACCGATGTTTGCGCCACGATTACCGCCGAGCGCACCACCGATCGCCGCGCCTATGCTTGCTCCGCGGTTGCCGTAGCCGTAGTACCCGTTGCCATAGCCGTTGTAGTTGCCGTAGCCGTAGTACCCGTTGCCGTAGTAACCATTGTTGTAATAGCCGTTGCCGTAGAAATTACCTCGGTATCCCGAGTAGTACGGCTGGGCAAAAATGTTCTGGCCGTTCCACAGATACGCGCCTTGCGCATTGGGATACACCCAATGGTTCTGATGATGGACGGCCCATTGGTTGTTCGGCGTGTAATACCACCATTGATTGTTGTGGTATTTCCATCGCCAATCGTCATTGGTCGAAGTCGCAGCGGCGGCATTCGCAGCACCGACGGCCGCATTTACGGCTACCTGAGCCTGCGCGCGTTCGGAGAAGCCGAACAACGACGCTACCAAGACCACGAGTGTGAGTAATGTACGCATACCATCCTCCCTTCGAATATGTCCTGATCATTGCAGATGCAAATCGAAATCTGCATTGCTCCAGCTGTATTGCTCAAGGAGGAAATGCATGGAGCGTGCCGAAGTCGTCAGACTTGAGTAAATTCGGCGGCCGATCTTTGCACAGCCGATTTCAGCGCCGCTTTGCCTGAAAACACACCGTCGTCGAATCGCGGCCGCCGCGGGTGGGCGGTTTTCAAACAGAGCCCGACGGAACGGTGCGGGTGTTATTGCGATGGATAAGGAATCGCATTGCTCAATGCGCGACCATCATGCGAAGGACGTAGACTTCACTACTTCAGCACTTGATGCATACTGCCGAAATCATCCGTCCAAACAATAGGAGCACGCGATGAAGCCCAGGGACGGAAGTGCTTCTTTGCCTTCTCATCTTCGAGGAATGCCGCATTTCTTGTAAGGATCAACCAGTCGGATTGTTGCACGGCATGCTTCGCGTCGTCGGCGCTGCCGATCGAGCGGCATTCGAAGCCGAGTTCCTCGGCAAGGCCGCGGGCCACGGGGGCCAGATCGACTTCGTTGTTCGAGATATGCAACACCAATAGACCGTCCGATGCCAAATGATTCGCATACGTCTGAAAGCATTCGCGCGTCAGCAGGTGCATGGGAATCGCGTCGCCGCTAAAGGCGTCGATCGTCAAAATATCGAATTGCTTCGAGCCTGAGCGGAGTTCTCGCTCCAGGCAAACACGAGCATCGCCGACGACGATATCCGTCTGAGCCCGGCTATCGCTTAAAAACGTGAAGTACTCCCGTGCCAATCGCACGACGTCGGGATTGATCTCGTAGTAGCGAAAATAGTCACCTGCCCGACCGTAGACGTTCATCACGCCCGCGCCGAGCCCGACGATGCCGACACGTAAACCGCGTATTTCCGTCGGCGCTGCCTTGCGCCGCGGGTGCATGGTAACGGCGACGCCGAAGCCGCTGCCCGGACCGTAGTATGCGGTCGGCAGGCTACGAAGCCCCTCGTCCGTGCATTGCGTGCCGTGTACGATGCGGCCGTTGAGCATGGCCACTTGGGAGCCGAGCGTTTCGTTCTCGCGTCGAACGACCCGCAGCACGCCGTAGAAGTTGCGGGTCGCCGTGATCTGCGTTTCGTCAGACGCTAACGCCTGCTTTCCCAACGCGGTACAGAGGAATACGCAACAGCACGCCAATCCGCACCAGGCCCAAAGCGGCCGGCAACGATAAAGCGGGCTCGATTGATCGCGATCGAGGCAGACCAGCAGCAGGATGCAGGCGCCGCCGAGCCCCAACTGATATTCGATAAAGCCGGAAAACAGACGCGGGGCTATTAGCGCCGTAAATACGCCCCCCAAGGCGCCGCCAATCGAGATCAACAGAAAAAAGTAAGTAAGTTGCGAAGCATGCGGCTTGCTGCGAACGAGTTCACCGTGACAAGTCATGCAGACGGCGAAGAGCGCCAGCCCATAGACGATCAGTTGCGTTTCATGCGCGAAGGCGGGGCCGTTATCAACCACGTACCAAGCGGCGACCGCGGACATCGCCAGGAGCGGGCCGAATACGTCTCGACGATACCACCGCGGTGCGTCGAACGTGAGAATGAACGAAATCAAGTAGATAGCCAGCGGCAGAATCCAGAGCAATGGCGTCACCGGAACCTGCTGGCAGATTTGGCTCGTCGTCGCCAGCAGCATCACCGACGCCGTACACGAAAGCAGCAGCCAGAGCACCTTCGTACCGCGAGTAACGTCGGGCGCAACGACTGGCACAACCGCCGGCACGGGAGCCGCGGCGGCGGTTCGGCCGTCGCGCACCATGCGCACGGCATTCCAGCCGCAGAGCATGGCAAACGCGATGTACCCGAGCGTCCAACATGCGGCCTGCGTTCCCAACTTCAGCGAAGGTTCGACAATGAACGGATAACTCAGCAGCGCAAGCAACGAACCGACGTTCGATAACGAATAGAGTCGAAACGGCGAGCGTCCCGGATACGACTGCGCGAACCAACTCTGAAGGAGCGGGCCGGTCGTCGACAACAAGAAGTACGGCAGGCCGATCACGTTCACGAGCAGTAACAAGATATGCCACACCGGCGACTCTTCTCCCGACGGTTTCCACGCTTCGCTAGGAACAATCGGGAGCGTGCAGACGGAAATGAGCAGCAAGCCCAGATGGACGTAACCTTGCGCGCGTTGCGAAAGCCGCGTCGTGGCTAGGTGCGCGTAGCTATAGCCCGCCAACAGCAAGACTTGGAACAACAGCATGCAGGTCGTCCAAACGCCCGGGCTACCGCCGAACCAGGGCAGGATGAACTTGCCGATCAGCGGTTGAATCTGAAACAGCAGGAAGGCGCTGAGAAAGATCGTGAGGGCGAAACGCAACATGACCACGGCTCGAAGGCTATAGATGTGGGAGCGGCCCCCCTCGCACTTGCGGAAAAGCTCGCGCCGAGCGACCTCGAAAACATAAGTTTCGATTGGCGTTCGACGTTGCCGAAGGGGACGATTACCTAGGTTTCCAAGGGGAAAAACTTTTCGGCAAATTTTCCGCCCGCGCTCGATTCGTGACCTACGATTCAGATGGCGACGAGATACGTGCGAAGCCTGCTCGAGGATGCGAGCAGTTTGCGGATTCACGTTCGCCGCTCCTCATTCGACTGCAACACGCCACATCACCCGCTTGCATGTGTTGTTTGGAAGGCCTGCGTTCTCGGTTTCCTCGATAAAGGCACGACGATCGAAAGATCGCTCACGCAAAGCCCTAGAGCCTCGCGGCGCTCGCGCGCCTACGGCAGTCGGGCCGCCGAAAGGAAGATGATCCCGCGGAAGCTTTCGGCATCCGCGGAATCGCCGACTCTTTTCTCTTTACGAGATTCCACGGACGACGTGCGGTTTCCGGTTCGTTCGCTTCGCATTCGGCAATTTACGGCCTTCGCCTGAGCGCCGCGCTCAGGTCGCATGCCGAGTGCGCAGAGACGTGGTTTCTCGAGTTTGCATCCGCCGCGCTTTGCACGGGTGCGTACAAAAAGGGGGATTGTGATGAATGCTCTGATGCTGCGCGTTCGTAAGTTCATGGAAAGCGAAGACGGCCCGACGGCCGTCGAATACGCCGTCATGTTGGCTCTGATCGTCGTAGTATGCTTAACGACGATTCAATCGTTGGGAACAAACGCCAACGCCACTTTCAGCAGCGTGTCTACGGCGCTTACGAGCGCAAGCAGCTAACCGATACCGCAGCTCTCGTTGCTGTCGGCACGATCGTTATGCGCGATACGACCCGCAGCAACGGGACTGCACTGGTTTTTTGGCGATTCTCGGGAAGCGTCGTCGGACAAAACCGCCCGACTTCCGCCCTAATAGTGACCTATGTTTCCAGTAGAGCTTCGCTGATCCGCAATCTTGCGCGCCCCAAGCGCCAACCAACACAGGTCAATCGTCATGTATCCCATCATGCCGTTGGAAACCACGATGTCGATGCAGTTATTGGTCGCGTTCTTCGCGATGATTTCGGCGACGTTCACTTGGATGATGTGCGGCCGCGCTTAACGCACCCCGCCGACGCTCTCGACACCCCGTACTTAACAACTCCTTGCATCGAAGACACCGGATAAAGTCATGTTCGACACTGCTGAACTCTCCGCCGCGGCGCTGCGTCACTGGCCGATTTGGTTCGTAACCGCCACGCTCGTCGTCGCGGCCGTAATCGACGGCTACCAACTGAAGGTGCCGAATTGGATCACCTTCCCGATGATCGTGAGCGGCTGGGTTTACAGCGTCGCGTTCTACGGCTGGGAAGGACTCGGCTGGAGCCTGGTCGGCACCATGGTCGGCCTGGCCCTGCTGCTTCCGGCCTACGCGGTCGGCGGCATGGGCGCCGGCGACGTGAAACTGCTGGCCGGCGTCGGGGCTTGGATCTGGACCCACGATACGGTCTACAGCTTCTGCTGGTCGGCGATCTTCGGCGGCGTGATCGCCGTCGGCATGGTCGCCTACCGCAAGGCTTGGCACAAACATGGTGCGCAATTCGTCCACATCGTCAACGAAGTCGTGACGATTCGCGACCCGAACAAGCTCTCGGCCATCGCCGCCGAGCGTAAGCCGCGTATGTTCCTGCTCCCGTACGGGATCCCGATTGCGATCGGCACCATCTTCTACTTCGTGATGACGGGAATGTTGATATGAGCGCCATGAGCGACAGCAAGATAAGCACTGGAATCGCCGGCGACGCCGGCAAGCAAGAAAAGTTTTCCCAGATCGCCGGCGGGAAAGTGGAGAAACTTTTCCGATCGAGCCGAAGAAAGAGACGAGGCGCCGCCGTCGTCGAATTCGCCGTCGTTGCGCCCGTGTTCATCATGCTGGTCTTCGGCATGATCGAATACGGACGCATGGTGATGGTGCAGCAGCTGATGGTAAACGCCTCTCGCGAGGGGGCTCGTGTCGCCGTACTCGACGGCGCTACGACGTCCAGCGTGCAATCGCAGGTGAACACGTTCCTCACGAATGCGGCGATATCAGGTCAAACTGTAACGGTTAACCCCAACCCTCCGAGTTCTGCCGGTTATGGCGCACCCGTCACCGTTACCGTTACGATTCCTTTTAGTTCAGTAAGTTGGCTTCCGTCGCCAATGTATCTAGGCGGGAAGACATTAACGGCCACAACCGTTATGCGGCGTGAGACGGTCCAATAGCGTTGTAGCAATAGCACGAGTCTTAGCACTTCTGTCGGCCTCACGAATCGCACCAGCGAAAAGTAACGTCCATGCGTCCTAAATCACTCCTACTGCTCTTGATGGCGCTCGGCTGCGGCTTGGTTGCAGCCGTGGGCATCAACCAGATCATGGCTCGGCCGTCGAACGAGGCGGAAACCACGTCGATCGTCGTGGCCAAGCGGGAAGTGCTTAAAGGCGACCTTATCAAGCCGGACGACATTCGACTGCAAGAGTGGCGCAAAGATGCATTGCCCGAAGGGGCGATCGAGAAGATCGAAGACCTGCAAGACAAGCGCGTCAAAGCGACGATCATCCCCGGCGAGCCGCTTTTGATGGGCAAGCTCATCGACGGCAAGGGAGACAATGTCGAGATTCCGGCCGGGATGAAAGCCGTCACGGTAAAGGTCGACAACGTCAGCGGCGGCGCCGGACTCATCAAGCCCGGTGATAACGTCGACGTGCTCGTACACGTGGAAGCGAATCAGCAGCGCGGCATTATGGCCGCGAGCACGAGTTGCCTACTGCAGAACGTCAAAGTAATCGCGGTCGACGACACCGTCGATCGTCCGGCGCCCGGCGAACCTTCGATCGCGGCCAAGACCGTTTCGCTGCTCGTCGGACCGAAAGACGCAATGCGCGTGACCCTGGCCACGGAGATCGGCAATATCCGCCTGGTCATGCGAAGTTCGAAAGATGAAGTCGTTGACGACGGCGGCATCGCTCAAGAAAAGGTCAGCATCGCCGACGTGCTCGGCGGCGAATCGCAAGGCTCGTCGCAAGCCGACAAGCCGAGTTCGGGTCTCATGGCGAGCGTGGGCATCACGCCGCTGCCGCCGTCCGGACCATCGATCGGCGATGAGTTTGCCAAAGGTGTTAACAGCTTTGCCGATCTGCTTCGGGAAATGAAGGAAGTTCGCGACAACGGACTGCCCGAGGAAAAGAAGACTTGGAAAGTCGTGTTGCTGAAAGGTCCGGACGCGGAAGAAGTCGAATTCAACGGCGACTCGCGTCTTGGACAAGTTGTCGGCGGGACGGGAGCCAGCCCGGCACCGACCCCGGCGATCGACTCGAAGTTGGTACCCCCGACTCCGGAGCCTCCCGCGGAAGCTTCGGAGCCTGCGGAACCGCAGACGTTTTAGTTCGTGACGGTAGAAGTGGAACGTGACTTTGGGATGAGTTGCGTTCCGGCATGGATGCCGACAAAGCATTTTTGATTGAGCAAGGACGTTCAAGGATGATAGCGAACCCATTTCGTGGACCTCGCCATTGGCTCCGCGCATCGCTTTGCTTCGGCGGTAGCCTGCTCTTCGCGGCGTCGCTCAGCGCACAAGAACCGATAGCCGTCGTGCCGACGTCGCCCACCGGCGCTCCCGTCCAGCCGACGTTGCCGTCGCAATCGTTTTCTCAATTGGACCCTCAGCCGGTCACGCACCAGGTTTCGTCGGCCTCCGATCGAATCCAGATGATCGTGAACACGAGCCGGATTCTCACGCAAGAATCGAAGATTCCGCAGGCGCAAGTCAACAATCCGGAAGTCGTCGGCCTGACCGCACTGTCACCGAACCAAGTGCAAATCTACGGCCGGCGCGCCGGCGTGACCCAGGTAAACATCTGGGACGAGAAGGGCAACATTCGCACGATCGACGTGATGGTCCACGGCGACGCCCAGGAACTCGCGCGCCTGCTGCACGACACGTTTCCCAAGGCGGCGCTTCGCATCCGTCCGATTTCGACCGGAGTGATCATTTCCGGCTATGTCGACGACCCGAACCAACAAAGTCGGATCGTCGAAATCTCGCAAAACTACTATCCGAACGTGATCAACTACATCACCGTCGGCGGCGTGCAGCAGGTTTTGCTGCAAGTGCGCGTGATGGAGGTTTCGCGAACGAAACTCCGCAATCTCGGCGTCGACTTGGCGGCGATTCTCGAAAACGGCAGCGCTTTCGGCTCCGGAGCCGCGGGCATTCTGACGACCGGGGCCCTTTCGGCCGGTAATACCATCGCCACGAGCGGGCGAGCCACGATTCCAATTCGCATCGCCAACAACGGCGACAACTTCTACGCCTTCATCGAAGCTCTGAAGCAGAACAATCTCGCCAAGATTCTCGCCGATCCGAACTTGGTAACGGAAAGCGGTCGCCCGGCCTTTATGAACGCGGGCGGTGAGTTCCCAATTCTCGTTCCGCAAAGCTTAGGCACGATTTCCATTGAATATCGCCGCTTCGGTACGCAGATCGACTTCGTTCCGATCGTCATGGGCAACAACACGATTCGCCTGGAAGTTCGTCCCCGCATCAGCGAAATCGACGAGTCGCGCAGCGTCACGATCAACGGCCAACAAGTTCCGGGCCTGAACGTTCGCGAAGCCGACGTCGCCGTGACGCTACGGGCCGGCCAGACCCTCGCCATCGCCGGGCTCGTGCAAACGCGCGTCAGCAGTTCGACGCGCGGCATTCCGGTCGTCATGGATACGCCCGTGATCGGCTCCTTGTTCCGCCGCACGAGCGATCAGATCAACGAGATCGAATTGTTGATCATGGTGACGCCGCAAATCGTCGACGGCATGGATCCGCAGCAAATCTGCGACATGGTCGGCGGTCCGGGCAGCCAGACGACGAACCCCAACGATACCCAACTCTTCACGCGCGGTCACATCGAGGTCGATCCGGACGATTGCTTCCGCCCGCCGCACTTCCAACAGCCGTACCCCGCGCAACCGCGGGCGCCGACCGGCGCAGAGGATTTGCCGATCCCGGGCGCTCCGACCGGCGAGTTGATGCAAGCTCCGCTCGACGACGAACCGACGCCGCCGACGCCGATTCCGCCGCAACCCGTCAAAAGCGGTGCAACCGCGCCGGCCGTTCCATCCGCGCCGAACGCAGTTCCGGCCGTACGACCGGCGCCGCTCCCCGGTTCGCAATCGACGGGCGCGGATACGAACTCCACGCCGCGCACGTCGGCCGCGCCGGTTTCACAACGTCGCGAGGTCAGCCCGCTCGACGAGACGATCATCGTCCGCGGCGACACGCGAGCGTCGGCTGCGGCCGCCGCTCCGGCCTCGGCGCCCGCCGCGTCGTCAAATTCGTCAGAACCGGGCTTAATCGGTCCGATCGGCTACGATACCAGCAAATAATGCGGGAAGACGCCTCCTCGCCGTAAACTCGTTCTATATTTGACCGGAACTTTTAGAACACGTTTACGCACT
>CAZWDN010000129.1:0-13043 GCA_964633125.1 uncultured Pirellula sp.
CCCGGCGATGTCTCGGCAAAATTAGGGAAACCGCCATTCTACGGCAGGCCGGAAATCGTTCAAGACGGGCTTTTTCGCCGTGGCGCGGCCGAAAAGCGAGTCCCGCCGCGGGCGGCTCCCCGTTTGGGCGGCTTTCCGAAGCACCCCCGGCCGATAGGCTGCAAATGTTCACCGGTTTGCTACGATGCCGATTCAGCTCGCTTCGCGGTCGAATACGTCGCAAAAGGTTTTCATGCCGCTCAGCCGTTTCCATCCCGTGCTCCGCGATTGGTTCGTCGACAAGTTTCGCGAGCCGACCGATCCGCAGCGTTTGGCGTGGCCGAGCATTGCGGCGGGGCGACATACGCTCATCGCCGCGCCGACCGGCAGCGGAAAGACGATGGCGGCGTTCACCGTGCCGCTCGATCGGTTGTTGCGGCAAGCCGTGAGCGGCGAACTCATCGACTCCGTCGACGTGCTGTATGTGTCGCCGCTCAAAGCCTTGAGCAACGACATTCGCCGCAACCTCGTCGCGCCGCTCCTGGAGATTGAAGAGGCGGCCCGGGCGGCGGGTTTGAATCCCACGCCGATTCGCGTGGCCGTGCGCACGGGCGACACGCCGCAAAGCGAACGGCAGGCGATGCTCAAACGGCCGCCGCAGATTTTGGTGACCACGCCGGAGTCGCTGTATCTGTTGCTTACGTCGGCGAAGAGTCGCGACATCCTGCGCACCGTGCGGACCGTCGTGGTCGACGAAATCCATGCGCTCGCGCGCGATAAACGCGGTTCGCATCTAACGCTTTCGCTCGAGCGCTTGGACGCCCTCTGCCCGACGCCGCCGGCCCGCATCGGTCTTTCGGCGACGCAACGGCCGATGGACGAGATCGCCCGGTTTCTCATCGGCTCGGGCAACGTCGAACCGGACGGTACGCCGCGGTGCGAGATTGTCGACGTCGGCCACCTGCGCACGCTCGACCTGGGCTTGGAAGTGCCGCCGTCGGAGTTGGAGGCGGTTTGCTCGCACGAGCAATGGGGCGAGGTGTACGAGCAAATCGTCCGGCTGATTCAAACGCACCGCAGCACGCTCGTGTTCGTCAATACGCGTCGACTGGCCGAGCGCGTGACGCATCATCTTTCGGAGTTGCTCGGCGAGGAAGCGGTGGCGAGCCACCACGGCAGCCTCTCGCGCGAAATGCGCCACTCGGCCGAGCAGCGATTGAAGGAAGGACAACTCAAAGCGGTCGTCGCCACGGCGAGCCTGGAGATGGGAATCGACGTCGGCTACATCGACCTGGTGATCCAGATCGGCTCGCCGCGCTCGATTGCGACGTTTTTGCAACGGATCGGCCGCGCCGGCCACTCGCTGGGCGCGGTGCCGAAGGGGCGGCTGTTTCCGCTGACCCGCGATGAGTTGGTCGAGTGCCTCGCGCTGTTGCGGGCCGCGCGTTCCGGCCGACTCGATACGATCGAGATCCCGCAGAAGCCGCTGGATATTTTGGCTCAGCAGATCGTCGCCGCCGCGGCCGCCGACGAATGGGACGAAGACGCGCTCTTCGCGCTCTGTCGCCGGGCTTGGCCGTATCGCGGTTTGCTGCGCAGCGAATTCGACGAGCTCGTGAAGTTGCTGCACGAAGGGATGTCGGTCTCGCAACGCCACGGCATGCACCTCTTTCGCGACGGCGTGAACAAGAAGCTTCGCGCGCGCCGCCATGCCCGACTGACGGCCTTGATGAACGGCGGCGCCATTCCGGAGTTAGCCGATTATCGCGTCGTGACGGCCGAAGACCGCACGTATCTCGGCACGGTGAATGAAGATTTTGCGATCGAGAGTCTCGCCGGCGACGTCTTCCTGCTCGGCAATATGTCCTGGCGCATCCAGCATGTGCGCGGCGGCGAAGTCGTTGTGAGCGACGCCCAAGGTGCCCCGGCGTCGATTCCGTTTTGGCTCGGCGAGGCGCCAGGCCGCACGGACGAACTCTCCACCGAAGTGTCGGAGCTACGGCAAGAGCTTGACGCCCGCATCACAATCGGGCCGGCATTTACTGCGACCGCCGCTCCGCAATTGCCGCCGTCGGCGGAGCCCGAAGCCTTTGCCGACGACTACGCAATCCTCGCCAAGCCGAAGCGCGGCCGCGTGAAGCAACAGAAGCTATTCGGCGTGAAGCCGAAACAAAGCAGGGCCGAAGTGCGCGAAATCGCAAGCGTCGGGTTAGCCGAACGCCGAGCAGTCGAACCGCCGAAGCCCGAATCTCCCTCGCTCCCGCCGGAGATCACTGCCGACACGCGCCCGGCCTTCGAATGGCTGCAGGCCGAATGTCCGACGGAAGAGTGGGCGCTCGAGCAAGCCGTGCGGTACGTCGCCGCGCAGAAGGCCGCCGTCGGGTTCGTACCGACCCGTTGGAAGATTCTCTTCGAGCGCTTCTTCGACGAATCGGGCGGCATGCAGATTGTGATTCATGCGCCGCTGGGGGCTCGAGTGACGCGCGCTTGGGGCCTCGCGATGCGGAAGCGGTTTTGCCGGTCGTTCGATTTCGAACTACAAGCCTCGGCCGACGACGACGGCTTCGTCTTGGCCGTCGGCCCGCAGCATAGCTTTCCGATCGATGCGCTGTTCAAGATGCTCAATTCCTCGAACGGCGAACATCTCTTGACTCAGGCGCTGCTGGCCGCGCCGATGTTTGAAACGCGCTGGCGTTGGAACGCTTCGCGCGCGCTCGTGGTGCCGCGGATGAAAGCGGGCAAGAAGGTGCCGCCGCACATGCAGCGCTTCAAGGCCGACGATTTCCTGGGGGCCGTGTTCCCGGCGAAGACCGGCTGCTTCGAGAACCATCACGGCGATATCGAACTGCCCGACCATCCGCTGGTGCGGCAGACGATCCGCGATTGCCATACCGAGGCGATGGACCTCGCGCGCTGGCTCGCCATGCTCGACGACTATCGCGACGGCCGGATCGAGTTTCACTCGCTCGACACGCGCGAGCCGTCGCCGATGAGCCACGAGTTGGTGAACGCCAATCCCTACGCGTTTCTCGACGACGCTCCTCTGGAAGAGCGGCGCGCCCGGGCCGTGTCGATTCGCCGGGGTACGACGATTGACGCCGTGCGCGATCTCGGCCGGCTCGAACCGGCGGCCATCGAGCAGGTGCGCGAAGAAGCTTGGCCGCTCGTGCGCGACGCCGACGAGTTGCACGACGTGCTGCTAAGCCTCGTCGTCGTGCCCGCCGAAACCGGCGGCGCGTGGCGCGGCTGGTTCGATCAATTGCGCCGCGCCGGTCGAGCGACGACCTTGCGCACGCCGGAAGGACGCACGCTATGGCTCGCCGCCGAGAAGCAACCGGCCGCCGTCGCACTCTTTGCCGGAGGCGTGCTGGAGACGGAGATTCCGCTTGCGGGCGATCTGGCCGCGAGCGTCGAAGACACGGTCGCCGCGACGGCCGTACTACGCGGCTGGTTGCCTTGCCTCGGGCCGACCAGCGTCGCAAAGTTGGCGGCCTTGCTCGGCTTGGCGGAGTCGCGCGTCGGCGCGGCGCTCGATTCGCTCGAAGGAGAGGGAGTCGCCATGCGCGGCACCTTCACGGCCGAGGGGCATGCGGCGACCGCCGGCGGGGCGAAACATCCGGAGTGGTGCGACCGTCGCTTGCTCGCCCGCATCCATCGCCTGACGCTCGACGGACTCCGCAAGCAGATTAAGCCGGTCGAGATCGCCGATTACCTACGGTTTCTCGTGCGCCATCAACGCCTGACGCCGGACCTGCGCTTGCGCGGCCGCGCCGGATTACGCGAGGCGATCGATCAGTTGCAGGGTTTGGAGATTCCGGCCGGGGCGTGGGAGTCGCGCGTCTTGGCGGCGCGGATCGACGACTACGACCCGCTGTGGCTCGACGAACTGTCGCTCTCGGGCGAAGTCGTGTGGGGACGACTGCGGCCGCCGCGACGCGACGAGGAAGACGGACCGAGCAGCGTCGGGCTCTCGCGCGTCATGCCGATCGCGTTGGCTTCGCGCGGCGACCTGCCGTGGCTGATGCCGGCGGATCGCAAGCCGGAGGAAGTACCGCTGCGCGGCAACGCGCTCGACGTGCTCGAAATGCTCAAGCAACGCGGCGCGCTGTTCTACAACGATTTGCTCGGCCTCACCAAATTGTTGCCCGGGCATCTCGACGCCGGCCTGTATGAGTTGGCGGCGCAGGGCTTGGTATCGTCCGACGCGTTCGGCGCCGTGCGGGCCCTGGCGGCGCAAGACCGGAAGCAGGCGACGCGCGTTCGGCTGCGCGCACAGCGTCGCCGGGTCGGCAGCGTCACGATGGCCGGCCGGTGGTCGCAGTTTCCCGGTTATCTCACCGAGGTGACTGCGGAAGAGCGCGCGCAGAAGTGGGCGTGGCACTTGCTCAAGCGCTGGGGCGTCGTGTTTCGCGATTTGTTGGAACGGGAAAGCTGCGCCCCGCCGTGGTGGCAACTGGTGCAGCAGTACCGACGGATGGAGGCTCGCGGCGAGATTCGCGGCGGGCGTTTCGTCGGCGGAGTCGGCGGCGAGCAGTATGCGCTGGGAGACGCCGTCGAAAAATTGCGCCGTGTTCGTGAACAGCCCGCCGCGGAGCAATGGACGATACTCTCGGCCGCCGATCCGCTGAACCTGACGGGCATTCTGTTGCCGGGAGCGCGCGTGCCCGCCACGGCCGGTAATTCGCTGGCGATGTGCGACGGGCGCGTCGTCGCCGTGGAGCAAGCCGGCGAAGTGCGGTTCGTCGAACAACTCGATGCCAAGCAGGCCGACGAAGTCTTGAGTAAGTTCAAGCGGACCGGTTGATTTTTACTTCGACCGACGCGCCGACCGTGTTAAGCTTTGCGTCGCCCGTTACGTCGAAGCCAGGTGACGCAAAATCTCGAGGTCGATATGATCGCCGTCATGCGCCGGTTGTCGGTCTTCGTCGTCATCCTGTTCTTGGCGTCCGGCTGTTTGCAAGCGCAGGGACAAACGGCGCGGCGAACGGCCGTGAAGCCGTTCGGGTTCGATACGTCGCGCGAAGGGGAATATACGAGCGGAGCGTTGCGGGCCGATTGGCCCTCGGTCGAATTCGGCGAACCGAGCGGACGCGCGTTCATCGTTCGCGACGATCGCACCCACGGCAAGGTGCTCCGCGTCGGCTATCCGAAAGGCTCCGTCGGCCCGAGCCAAGGGGGAATGCAGTTCCTGGTGAAGCTGCCGCCCGCCGACGAATACTGGCTGAGTTACTTCGTGAAGTTCGAAGAAGGGTTCGACTTTCGCAAAGGGGGCAAGCTTCCCGGGCTCACCAGCGGCGGCAGTCGGTTTACCGGAGGCAAGAAACCGGAAAACGGCGAAGGATGGAGTGCTCGCTACATGTGGCGTGAAGCGGGCGTGCCGGAAATCTATCTTTATTACGTGGACATGCCGGGGGAATGGGGACAAGGAATCGTATTCAAAGACATGAAGTTCGAGCCGGGTCGTTGGCATCGAATGACTCAGCACATTCGCGTCAATAAGCCCGACAAGGCCGACGGAGTGCTCGAAGCCTGGTTCGACGACAAGCAAGTGCTCAGCCGCAATGATTTGCGTTTGCGTATCGGCGACCAAGGGCGGATCGACAGTTTCTATTTCTCCACGTTTCACGGCGGTCAGGGAGACGAATGGGCGCCGAACAGCGACAGTTTCGCCCGTTACGACGATTTCCTGCTCGACGTCAAGCGCCCGGCGTTTATCAAACCGTAATGAAAGCTTCGTAGCGTTCGATCGTGAGTATTCGATCATCGGCGATCGGTAGTCCCGACGAAGGCTTTTGAATAGGAATCGAGACGAATGCCCGCCGACGAACATTTGCTCGAACGCGCTTTTGCCGCCGTCGTGCACGGCAAGCTGACTGCGGCGGCGGCCGCGCATTTGAAGCGCTGGCTTACTGCGCCGGGCTACGAAGAATATCGCCCGGCGCTCGCCGAGTTGATTCACGCCGGCGCCTGGGACGAAATCGAAGCGGCCTTTTGGACGATTATTCCGTTCGGCACGGCCGGCCGGCGCGGGCGGATGCATCCTTTCGGCAGCGCGACGATCAATGATCGGACAATCGGCGAAAGCGCCCAGGCCTTGGCCGGGTACGTCGTCGAATTGCACGGCCGAGGCCAAGCGGGCGCGCTGCGCTGTGCGATCGCCTACGATACGCGACATCGTTCGCGCCCGTTTGCCGAACTCTGCGCCGAGATCATGGCCGCCGCCGGCTTCGAGGTGTTGTTCTTCGACGGTTGCCGCGCCACGCCGGAGCTTGCGTTTACGGTACGCGATAAGAAGTGCGCGTGTGGCATTATGATTTCGGCGAGCCACAATCCGCCGAGCGACAATGCGATCAAGGTCTTTTGGTCGACGGGCGGTCAAATTAACGCCCCGCACGACGCCGAACTCGTGGAACGCATCGGGCATGTCGGCAAGCTCGGGCGCATGCCGTTCGCCGAAGCTTTGGCGGCGGGGCGAGCGCACTACTGCCAGTCTGAGATGGACGGCCGGTATCGCGAGGTCGTGCTGCGGCAAGGGCATCATGGCCCGCGCGGTTTGAAGATTCTCTTTTCGCCGTTGCACGGCGTCGGCGCGACCTCGGTCTTGCCGGTGCTCACGGCGGCGGGCTTTCGCGACGTCGAACTATTCGCGCCGCACGCCGCGCCCGACGGCGACTTTCCCAACGTGCCCGGACATGTGGCGAACCCGGAAAATCCGCAAGTGTTCGACGCGCTCATCCGTCGCGCCGAACAATCCGGGGCCGATCTGATTTTGGCGAGCGATCCCGACGCCGACCGCATCGGCGCGGCGGCCCGGCTCACGCGCGGCGGCCCTTGGCGAACTCTGAACGGCAATCAGATCGGCGCACTGTTGGCCGATTACCTGCTGCAACGCCGGCTAGAGGCGGGCCGACTCAAGCCCGACGACTTTGTCGTGACGACGATCGTTTCAACCGACATGCTGCGGCGCGTCGCCGACGGCTACGGCGTGCGCGCGGCCGACGATCTCTACACCGGCTTTAAGTGGATCGGGGAAAAAATCGACGAACTCGGGCCGGATCGCTTTGTGTTCGGTTTCGAAGAGGCGCACGGGTACTTAGCGGGCGATTACATTCGCGACAAAGACGGCGCCGTGGCGGCGCTGCTGCTCGCCGAACTCGCGGCGCTTTGCGCTTCGGAAGGGCGCACGTTGCACGAACAGTTGGAGCGTCTCTATTTGCGCATCGGCCGGCACCTGGAAAAAACCGTACCGCTCACGATGCCCGGCGCCGACGGCATGCTGCGGATGCAAGAGATCATGCGGCGTTTCCGCACGGAGACGCCGAAGGCGCTCGGCGGGTTGGGCGTCGAAGTGGTGCGCGACTACGCGACATGTACGGATCGGCCTCCGGCCGACTTGCTCGTGTTTCAACTCGCAGGAGGGAACCGCGCGGCGGTGCGTCCGTCCGGCACCGAGCCGAAGATCAAGTTTTATCTGTTCACGATGGAACCGCCCGAGCGCTCGAAAGATGCGGAAGCGGCCAAGCACATTCTGGAAGAACGGTTGGCGCGGTTGGAGGCGGACTTCTTGAAGTTCGCGACGTAAAGTTAGCGAATCTGCCCCTCACCCCCGGCCCCTCTGACGCAAGGGGCGAGGGGAGACGAAACGGCTACGTCGTCAGCGGCAGCGGGGCGTGGAGGAAGTCATTGTAGAGGGCCGTCGCGGCCGCTTCGTCTCGCGCTCGAGCGACGATCGCTCCCCGCACGCGGGCTCGCATGATCACGCCTTTTTCCAGGTAGCGGCCGAAAAGCGTTGCGCTCAGTTGCAGACCTGCCGGAGTTTTCGACGTGTCGCACGGACGCGAGTAGTCGACGGGATGGACGATCTGCACGTAGCTCCAGGCGGCGCCGCGCGGGCGTACGACGGTCGCGCACCCTTGGTAGGCCGGCAGATCGACGGCTTCCTCCGCCTGCAACAGGTTGCCGACCACGACGGTCGGCGCCGTGTCGAGCAGGCTCGTATTGATTGAAACTTGCAATTCGACGCAGGCTGTCACGTCGGCGAGCGTCCCCTGCCCGACGTCGACGACGTGCCAGTAGGCCTGCAGTCGAAACGGCCGCGCGTCGGTTTGCGGATACGTGGCGACCAGATCGCGGCCGCGCCCATAGCATTCGGCGAGGCTAGGTGTCCACGGTTCCGGCTCGTTGAGGCCGACGCCGAGAATTTGCATCGTCGCATCGATCGTGCGGCCGGCAGGTGCGAACTGTTGCAAGCCGGCGAACGGGCGGTTGAGATCGACTAGGGCCTTGAGCGCCGGCGTATCGTAGCGAGCAACCGCGTCGTCGATCCGCCAGCAGTTCGTCAGAGTTACTTCCATGCGCGTCGCGTGGTCGCCACGATGTTGATGAAGTCGACAAAAAAACCCCGCCGCTCACCGTGAAGCGAGCGGCGGGGCCGGAACAGAGAAGAGGCCAAACGTACCGGACGAATAATAAAGCGAGATTACTTGTTCCGTCTCGCGAGCGAGCCGAAGCGTGAATGCCGCAGCCCGAACGCCCTTTATCCTACCGCCGGCAAGGTCGGAGTAAAGCATTTTCTTCGCCCGCGGCGACCGCATTCCCCCTATAATCGCCGCTGTTTGGCCCGGACGCCGGTTTCGGGCCGCCGTACCGTCGGGGGGCCTGCGTTGTGGAAGATTCGCTCGATCGCTACCTGGAAACCTGCCTCAAAGCGGCCCGGGCCGGAGGGGCCGTGCTGCTGGATTGGGCGGGCCGCTTCGCCGCGCGGGAGAAGGGCCCGGCCGACTTGGTGACGGAAGCCGACCTCGCGAGCCAGGAGGCCGTACGCGGGATCCTGCTCGGCGCGTTTTCCGACCACGGGTTCCTCGGCGAGGAGAACGGGGCGTCGACCGTCGGTAAAGACGGCTATCGGTGGATCGTCGATCCGCTCGACGGCACGACCAACTACGTGCACGGGCTGTCGCAATTCTGCGTTTCGATCGCGCTGGAGCGCCACGGTACGCCGCTGGTCGGCTGCGTGTATGATCCGAAAGCCGACGATTGCTTCTATGCGGCCCGCGGGCGCGGGGCATTCGTCAACGAACAGCGGTTGCAGGTCAGTGGAGTGCGGGAACTCTCGCAGGCCCTCGTGGCGATGAGCTTCCCGCCGCGCGTTACGCGGCACGACATCAACGTGCAGGACTTTCTGAACATCATCGAACGCGCGCAGGCCGTGCGGCGCATGGGCTCGTCGGCGTTGAATCTTTGTTACGTCGCGGCCGGCCGGCTCGACGCCTATTGGGCGCGCGATACGAAAGCGTGGGACGTCGCGGCCGGATTCCTCATCGTCGAAGAAGCGGGCGGCAAGCTTACCAACCTTGCGGGGGGCGCGCCCGACCTCAACCGCCCGCAATTCATCGCCGCGGCGACGCCGGAACTGCACGCCGAAGTGGCCGGCATCCTGATACCGATCAGCTCGTAGCGATTGTGACGGATATACCGAAGTTTAAGCTTCGCAATAATTTGCGACACGACGCAAGCTGGTTAAACTAAGTAGACCTTGCGGTGTCGCTACGTCGGATATTCGTGCCGTGGTATCGGCCAACCTGGCTGTCACCGCGCGCCAAGGCCGACGCGCTCGACGTATCTCCTCGGGCGGCGGCAACTATTCCTTAAAACGCTCCGGTTCGCCGGCCGGTTTCGGTCTCTCATTTCCGTTGGCTCACATCTCTTCGAGGCGCCTCAGCGCGTGTTGCACGTTTGCCCGCGACTACTCCCGCAACTGTTAATCGCCGGCTTGATTGCCGGCGGCACGGCCTTTGCGCAAACACCGGGTGTCGGCACGTCGGTACCTAAGCCGACGGCGCCGGCTGCGACTCCCACCGCGCCGAACGGCGTCGCGCCGGTCGCGGCTCCGGCTCCGCGTTTGGAGGCGAAGCCCGAGGTGTTCTACCTGCGCGATAAGGCCGGCTTGCTGCAACCGGTTGTCGGCTTCAGCCTGGAAAAGTTCGAGGAGATGCTCCTCAATCGCGACGCCGCCGACGCGAACCGCAAGAAGCCCGACTTTCGCTTCGACTCCGTTTCGGCCAAGGGCACGGCCGACGATCGCTATGCCCGACTGGATGTGAAGTTCGTCGTCTATCTCGACGCCGCCGGCTGGATTCGCGTGCCGCTCGATTTGCAAGGGAGCGTGCTCGAGCAATACGCCGACTACCAAGGTCCCGGCAACTTCGCGTTGCAATACGATACCGACCGCCGCGAGTACGTCGCTTGGATTCAAGGGGCGGGCGACAAGCCGCACGAGCTCACCGTGAAGACGATCACGCCGCTGGAAACCGTCGCCGGTCGCCAGCGTTTGCGGCTCAGTATTCCGCGCGCTTGGAGTTCGGCGTTGGAAGTCGCCGTGCCGCAATCCGGCGTCGTGGCGCAGACGTCTCCCGGCACGATCTTGGAAGCGGTCGAAAAGCAGCCGAAGCAAAGCATCATCAAAGCCCGCGGCGTCGGCGGCGCGTTTCAGCTCACGTGGGGTCCGGCCGAAACGGCCACGCGCAAGTTGCAGGTACTGCTCGAAGCGCAGGCCGACTTGCTCGCGACGGTCGACGGCCGCAGCGTTGCGTACGAAACCGAACTGACCGTCAATAGCTTCGGCGGCGAGTTCGACCGGTTCCTCGTGCAACTGCCGCCGTCGTCGGTGCTGGTGGAAGAAGAGCTCGCCGATCTCGAACTCACAAAGCGCCCGCCGACGAACAAGAACGACAAATCGTTCGTATACGAAGTGCGCCGCACGAGCGGCCCCGCCAAGACGCTCACCGTTAAGCTCAAGGCCCTGCGCTCGCTCGAACAAAACAAAGGCCAAACCACGTTCGATTTCGGCGGCTTTGAAGTGCTCGACGCCGTACGGCAGTGGGGCTACCTCGGCGTCGTGCTGGAAGACGATTGGCAAGTGCAGTGGATCGACTTGAATCGCATTCGCCAAGTCGACGCCTCGCCGAACTTTCTCGCGGGCCGCAACGCCGCGTCGGTCTTCGAATACTACGGCCGGCCGTTCACGCTGCAGGCCCGCATCATGCCGCGCGAAACGCGGATTTCGGTCGACCCGGAGTACACGGTCGACGTCACGCCGACGCGCATTTATTTGCAGGCGCGGCTGCGTTATCGGGTCGGCGGCGCGAAAGTGTTTTCGTTCGCCGTCGATCTGCCGGAGTGGCAAGTCGACGAAGTCGGTCCGGCGCAAATCGTCAACTCCGCGGCCGTGGTGCTCGGCCAAACCGCGCCGCTGACCATCCCGCTGTTGCAACCTTCGGCCGGCGAGTTCGAAGTGACGGTGCGCGCCCATCGCGATCTCGCGCCCGGCGCGAAGGAAGCGACCTTCACGGTGCCGCGGCCTCGGGCCGGCGTCGTCGGTCCGGCAAACTTGGTCGTGCAGGCCGCCGACAACGTCGAGCTCTCGCCGCGCGATTCGTTGCACACCGGATTGGTGCGCCGCAAACGGGGCGACATGCTCGGCAGCACGCGGGGCCGGAGCATCTGGTCGTACGCCGTCGACGCGGCCGACGCCAAGTTTACGGCCGACATTCGCGCTCTGCAGCGCAGCATTCAAGTGAAGTGCCGCACGGAGTTGCAACCGACGCGCGACGGCGGCACGGCGCGGCAACTATTTACCTATGTCGTGGCCCGCGAAGCGATCGATGCGCTCAGTTTCGACGTGCCGGCCCGCCTCACGGATAAGGGGAATCTCGAAATCGATTTCGCCGGCAAGCCGGTGCCTTGGGTCGTGGTGGATGAAGACGTGGGGGACGGGCGCAAGCCGTCGCGCATTCGCGTGAATCTGCCGGCCGCGCAGCTCGGCACGTTTGAAGTGTCGGCCCGGTATCCGTTGCCGGAAGAACCGTTCGTGCCGCAAGCGAGTGTGGCGCTGAAGGTGCCGCTCTTGGCGCCGGCCGACGGCGAACTGATCGAAAACGAATTGCGACTCAGCGGAGCCCCCGGCCTGACGGTGCAACACGTCGACCCGGCTTGGACGAAGCGCGACGCGTCGGCGGCGGCCGAAGGGGCCGCGCCGGTCGCGGTTTATTCGGCGCGCACGGCCCCGGCGGAAACGACGCTCGGCGTCCGTTGGGACGATCCGACTCCGCCGCGCGACGTCGTCGTCGAGCGGCTCTGGATTCAATCGATCGACATCGGTCCGATGCGGCAGGAGCGGTCCGTATTTCGGTTGACGACCGCCGCCTCGACGTTGGAATTAAATCTGCCTCCCGGTTCGACCATCGTGGCCGCGGAACTCGACGGCGCGCCATGGACCGTGCCCGACGCCGGCCCCGACGGGCTCTATGTCTTGCGACTGTCTCCTTCGACGGGCCTGCGCGACTATGTGCTCGACTTGCGTTATCGGAGCCCGCGCGGCGGTCCGGGCGGCGTTACGTCGCTGCCGACGCCGACGCTCGGACATCTGCGCGAACTGCGGTACGTCTATCGGCAAGTGGTGCTGCCGGGCGACGCTTGTTTACTGCGCGCCTCGGATGAATACGTGCCGGAGTTCGCCTGGAGTTGGCGAGACTTCTTCCTCGTGCGGCGGCCGCTGTTGGCGCAGGCCGATTTGGAAACCTGGAGCGGCGCGCGACACGATACGCCGTTGCCGGAACGGGCCAACATTTATCTCTATAGCGGTTTCGGCTCCGCGCCGACGCTCGAACTCGCGACGGCCGAACGTACGACGGTCGTGCTGCTGTCGGCCGGCGGCGTGTTGTTGTATTGCTTGGCGTTGCTCTATCTCGCTCCGCTGCGGCGGCCGGCTTTGGTCTTGGTCGTGGCCGGCGCGGCGCTCACGCTCGGCGTGCTCTATCCGGATGCCGCGCCGTTGGCGCTGCAAGCCGCGCTCTTCGGCTTGGTGCTTTCGTTCACGGCCTTGCTGCTCGACCGCAACGTGAGTCGGCGGCGCGGTCGCACGGTGCGACAGGTGCTCGATTCATCGTCGGTCGGCGGAGTCAATTCCACGAAAACGCGCATCACCGCCGCGTACGTTCCTCCGCCGACGTCGACGGCGACCGTCGACGCCCCGGGGGGCGGCTCCGCCGCGACCGCGGGGAAAG